>JAITWD010000184.1 GCA_031285465.1 Lachnospiraceae bacterium | reverse complement strand
AGTGCTCCGATTTCATCCTTTTGCTGTAGATAGCGTTCGGGCAGTTGAGCGGTCAGATCACCGCCGGCAATTTTATCGGCAACGGTACGGACCAGATTAAGTGGCTTAGTAATGATCGTCGCCATGAAGGTGCCAAGCACCAAACCGACCACCACGGCAACCACCAGAATGATTATGGTAACGGTACTACTACCTTTGTAATCAACCCCCGCCTGCTCTACGGCTGCACCGGCATCGTCACTGTTAAACTGTACTAACGCCGTGACGGCCTCCTGGGTTGCGATCGCTGCCGGTATGGTCTCGCTATTATTTAATTCGGTTGCCTCCGCATATTTACCCTCTTGCGCCAGCGCCAACACCGTGTCTCTTGAACTCCTAAACAGAGCCAGCTTGGCAGAAAACTCATCAAACAGGCGCTGATCTTCGGTTTTTTCCGGCGCAATGTTTTCACGGTACAACTGGACATTAGCACTGGTAGACTCATTTAATTGATCGATGCGGGCAAGATTAGCCTCCATATCACCGGCATATTCTTCCATTGCAATCTTTAGCGTGGTCAAACGTGCCTCGGTAAGATTATTGTTGATCGTGTTTATGTAGGCAGTAGACAGGAAATTGTTCTGATAGATAAAATCGGTGGTTGCATTCATTTTACCCATGTTCACGATCCCCCATATCCCGATAAATACCATTAAGGCAAGTAGGATAATCACCGAACCCAGGAATTTTGTCGTTAGTTTTGCATTTTTAATGAATTTCATAAAACCCTCCTAAAATAATTTTTATTCTCCCAAAGTGTTAAATCTGCGTCACTCCCCCCCTCCTGGAACACCGCAAATCGTTTAATTATAGCAGGCAGCAACCGGTTATACAAATTAAAAAAAAATAAAAATTTTATTAAAAACGAGTGGATGAGCTATCTGTGCGCATAAAAAAGGGTATCCATTTAAATGGATACCCTGCAAATTTTTATCATAAACTAGTTCTGTCCTATCATATAATAGCTTATCCGAACTGCTTAGAAAATTCTTCTGACCGAAAGAACCGAACGATAGGATGCATCGGAAATTTTGATGCCGGTCTTGGCAGTAGAGGCATGAACAATCTGACCTCCGCCAATATAGAGCGCCACATGTCCTGAGTAGCAAATAAGATCTCCCGGCTGGGCATTGGCCAAACCATCCACCGCCGTTCCGACACTTCGGTCGGCCGATGAAGAATGAGGCAGGCTTACGCCAAAATTCTGATAAACACTCATAACAAATCCGGAACAGTCTGCACCGTTAGTCAAACTGGTGCCACCGTATACATACGGGTTTCCGACGAATTGAAGGGCAAAGTTAGCCACATCCTTACCAAGGGCACTGCCCTCACCGCTGGCATAAACGATCGGTGCTTCGCTTTTTTGTGAAGGAGCTGATTCGGTTCCCCGAGCCGCCGCCGCTGCTGCCTGCGCTGCCTGTCGATCGGCTGCTTCCTTTGCCAGTCGGCGCTCCTCTTCTTCTTTTGACTCAGCCTGAACAAATTCGGTTGATAATGTTATGTATTCGGAGGAAACATAGCCATTTCCTTCCTCGATATCAACCTTGACCCAGCCGTCCAACTCTTCGGTTACGATCAACTCATCCTCAATCGGAACCAGTCCAAGTACCGCTGCATCCATGCCCGGCTCTTCTCTAACCTTTAAGGTAGTGGTGGTCACCGTCGCGATCCTCGTTCCCACCTCTCTGGCAAGGTCAACCGCTGCATCGCCGGTCACACAAAATTCTGCCTTAACATATCCAGTTACCGAACCGGAATTAATCTCATACCATCCATCACTTTCTGAAATATATGTACCAACCGAATGATCATAAAGCTTCCCAACCACCTCGCCGTCTTCACTGGGAATGCTTCGTACATTCACATAATCATATACCTCAGCGATAACAAGGTTCTTAAACCCTTCCTCTTCGCGTTTAGTCTCCAACCGTTGTTCAATCTCTTCGATCGGACGTGCTGTGGTAGCCTCGACCGTCTCCTCAATCTTCCGCTCGGTCATTGCCGTCTGCGGAATGGTCGTTATCGTCTGCAAATCCTTTAAAGAAGCGGTATTTTCACCTAAAGTAAAATCTATTCCAGCCGAAGGGAGCACTGCTCCGCCACTGGCTGCTGAAACCGGCACCATCCCACCTAACATGGACACTCCCGTTATAACTGTACACATCATTAATCTTATTCTTCCTGCTCTCATAAGCACCCCGTCCCATCGATTTTAAGTAGTGATCGCAAATATTACAAATATGTTACGTGCATTAATAAATATACCATTATTTCTTGAGCTTGTCAACATTCGACAGGACATTATTTTTACCAATTTCCAGCACCAAACCGTATAAAACCGCCACTTTTAGTCGAGGCAACTAAAAAAGATGACCGTAGCCATCTTTTTAAAATATATTTAATATTTACGATTAATCCAAAGTGAAAATATATATTTCTGCAACATTTAGGGAAACGCTGATTAAAGCGTTTCCCGCGCCGGATTTGCGGCACGAAGTGCCAATTTCCCTTGCAAATCCGTG
Source organism: Lachnospiraceae bacterium (assembly GCA_031285465.1). GTDB lineage: Bacteria > Bacillota > Clostridia > Lachnospirales > Lachnospiraceae > UBA935. The sequence goes on along the minus strand of JAITWD010000184.1, from coordinate 5,025 downwards.
CGCATCCCGCGGAGCGTCTAAGTAAACACTGCTTTAATCAGTGTTTACTTAGAGTTTAATACCTCGCTACCCCAATAAATAGTGTTGCACCCCGGTCACCGCACATGCCCCATCGGCAACGGCGGTGATTATCTGGCGTAGCCTTTTTGTGCGGACGTCACCGGCGACAAATATTCCCGGCACATTGGAAGCACAATCCTCACCAGCAATTATATAGCCCTGTTCGTTGCAGGTCACCGCCTCACCAAAAGCTTTTGAGTTGGGTAAAATACCCACGGCAATAAAAACCCCATCCACTGCCTGTGAAAAAACCTCGCCATTTTTGACCTTCTTTAGCCGTACCCCCTCTACCTGCCCGTTGCCTTCAATTGCTTCGACCACTGTATCCCAAATAATCTCAACATTGGGCAATTCCATCAATGCCTTCTGTAAAATGGCTGCCGCCCGCAGTTCATCACGACGATGGATCAAATAAACCTTTGCACATCCTCGTGCCAAAAAAATGGCATCCTCAACCGCCACGTCTCCGCCGCCGACCACTGCCACCGTCTTTTTCCTAAAAAAGGCACCGTCACAGGTTGCACAATAAGAAACTCCCGCGCCCACCAAAGCGTCTTCTCCCGGCACCCCCAGTCGCGCATGGGATGCTCCCGAAGCAATGATCAGAGCCCTGGTCTCAAAGTCGCCATTTTCACTCCGAACGATAAAACGGCACTCGGTTTCTGGCCGTCCGGCTGCCCGCAGCTCACTAGTGCCCACCCGGTCTAAATCCACTTTATCCACACCGCAGATCCGTTCTATAGATGTTACTGTGGCTTCAGCAAATTCACACCCCAGCCGATCGGCATGTTCTTTAAATTTCATTCCCATATCATAACCGCTGATACCAGGCAGACCCAGATAATTGTCCACCTCGTATGTATTTAATACCTGCCCGCCACTGACCGGACTGGCATCCAATACAAGCGTATCAAGTGCAGCCCGCTTAGCATATACCGCCGCCGACAAGCCGGCCGGGCCGGAGCCGATTATTATTAAATCACGCATTTATTTCCAACCTCCATCAATTGTTATCACCTGCCCGGTCAAATAGGCCGGTGCATTTATAACCTGTAATACCATATGTGCCACCTCGGTTGGTGTTCCTGCCCGCCCCAGTGGAATCTCCTCACACACGGCCGCCCATTCTTCATCGGTAAGTTCACCATTCATATCGGTATCGATCAGGCCCGGTGCGATTGCATTAACCTGAATATTACTCGGAGCCAGTTCCTTCGCCAGCGCCCGCGTCAACCCGTCCACTCCTGCCTTTGCCGCGCTATAAGCCACCTCCATAGCGGCTCCTGTCCGCCCCCATACCGATGAGATATTGATTATTTTACCCGACCCTCGAGCCACCATCCCCGGTACCGCTTCACGAGAGGTATAGAAGACACTGTTTAGATCGGTCTCAATAATCGCCCGCCACTGCCCGGCGGTCATTTCATCGACCAGACCCATGTAGGCCCGCCCGGCATTGTTGATCAAAACATCCACCCGCTCAAGCTGCCTGAACAACTCTGCCACTTGAGCATCATCACTGCCATCGCAGGTAAAAATACGGCATTCCACCCGAAACCTTGTCCTGATCGATTCCGCCACCGCCGCCAATTGTTCTGACCGACTTAAGCAGGTCAGATAAAGGTCGTACCCGTTAGCAGCAAGAACCTCTGCACAAGCAGCTCCGATTCCCCTGGAAGCGCCGGTTATCAACGCTTTTCTTCGGTCCATTTCACACCCCGTACTTATTATTAATTCTTAAATTAATAATTCTTAAACTTAAATAAGATTTTTGATCCCATCACAAATACGTTTCGCAATAACTGGATTGTTCATCGTATATACATGAATCCCGTCAGCTCCTCCGGCGATCAGATCCACTATTTGATTGATCGCATAGGCCATGCCGGCATCAAAGAGCGCTTCGCGGTTATTCTCATATCGCTCCAGTATCCGTTCGAATTTAGCTGGAAGGGTTGCTCCGCACAAGGAAACCATCCGCTCGATCTGGGCTTTATTGGTCACCGGCATGATCCCCGCTTCAATCGGCACATTTATACCGGCAATGCGTGTCTTTTCATAGAAGGTAAAAAAGCGATCGTTGTCAAAAAACAACTGGGATACCAGGTGTTCCACCCCAGCATCCACCTTCTTCCTGAGATTATGGATATCGGTTACGGCATCAGATGCTTCCAGATGCTTTTCCGGATAACAGGCCCCGCTAACCGAAAAATCGCCCTGCTCCTTAATAAAGCGCACCAGATCAGAGGCATAGCTAAAATCGCATTGCGGAGCGATGTCGGGGTTTACATCCCCCCGCAGTGCCAGTATATTGGATAGCCCTGCCTTCTTTAACTGATCTAAAATAACCCGGATCTCTTCACGGTTATAATTAAGACAGGTCAAATGGACCAACGGTTCAACACCGTACTCATTCTTGATCTTTTTCGCCAATTCGACCGTTTGATTATCAACCGTACTTCCCCCTGCACCAAAGGTGATACTGATAAAATCAGGTGTAAGCTCACACAATAACGCTAATGTTTTGTCAATATTTTCCAATGCCGCTGCCTTTTTCGGCGGAAAAATCTCAAAGGATAGAACGGGCTTTTTATCGGCAAAAACTGCTGGTATTCTCATACTTTCCTCCCAATGGGTTTTAAAAATGTCTGGCGTTATTATATCATAAAATATTACCCCTTACCATACCTTTTCCGACCCAGTACCGCTCGTATCACCCGTTGCCCCGCTGACCTCTCCTATTAACCCTTCATCCAAACCGATTGTGTCAATGATTTTCTGCAACTCACGATCCGATCGGGCATCCTTCATCTGCATGATTATCTTTTCCTTCTCCGCCTCGGTCATATGTGAATAACCATCCATTGCCCGCTGATTAGCTGCTAATGCCCATCCGAAGTCTACCGGCATACTTCCCACACTATAATTTTCCATCTCGTTTCCTCCCATCTAATTTGCCTTTCACATCTGTGCACATGTACACATAAAAAGCCACTGAAAACCTTCGCTCTCAGTGACTATTATCCCAATCTTATCATATTTTATCATACGGTTACTATTATTTAACCAGTTTACAACTTATGATTTCGGTTTGAACATCTGGAAACCCACTGTTTCAATAAAGTAATTATCGTCACTGATTTATTATGGGTTTATTATGGGTTTCGAGTGATTGTACGAAACTGGCAAAAATACTTGTTCCCGTATCCGCTCGCTTATTGCAAAACGAAACTCCTAAACACTTTTGCTACGACCGTACGCAAAAATTTCGTCTGCATAAGGTAAAATCTTCATGGCACTATAGCTTATGTTGATAAGGATAACCAGCATTTCAATCCCTTTGCCGCCACGTACCATATAACTGCATAACGACCAAAAGCTTTTCTGTTCATAATAACCCACTTCGATAGACCAACGGAAGCGATATAGGAATAAAAGAATATACATTGTCCATGCGCTTCCGGTATGGCTTAGCCGTTCATCTTCCTGCCAGACACAGAATATTTCCAGTTGATGCGGAAAGAGGGTACTAAAGAATAATCTCAGTGAATTACTTCCTTGTTAGGTTGCAGTGGCATAAGCCAACACTTAGAGGTCAGCGCGTTAACGTTTCCGTCCGCAAGGGCGCGACAGCCTATCCACAACAAGCATAAAAGTTTCAAACAGGTTAATTATCACGTTTCAGTAATTGATTGGTGATGTTAACTCTGGTTGAAACTCATTGCAAGTCATTTCCGAAATTGTTTCCGGCTTGTCATAAAAAGAAAAAGAGAGCCGCAAAAGAGAAGAATTTTACCCCCTTGAACCCCAGTTCGCCCTTGTTTCGCGCCGAAAACAGGTGGTAGCGTTGCCCCACTCCGATTATCTTTCGAAATTTGAGACGGTTTTGCGCGAAAGCAGCGGCGGGAAATTTACTCCTGAATTGAAGTTTCCTCTCCCGCCTTTTCACCTCAAAACCATCCTCAAAGTATCATCGGCTATTCCTGCAGCGTCAAATGTGGCGTCATGCTAAATGCTCAAGCATATAAGGGCAAGGTCAACCAAAACCCTGGAACAAAACAATCTTTATACTCTCCACTGCTTGGGAACTCGTTTAGCAGATAATTTTTGCATGATTCATTGCTTTGGAATTCCATTAACCCGCTTTCTATTTCGCTATAGAACCCATCACCATATTCATTTTTAGGGCCTCCCATGCCACATGGTTGATGTCCATTAACGGAAAAACACCACCAAGTAAAACCATCAATTTTAACATTTAATCCATCAATTGCCATAATGAAGCTTTCGATATTTTCTTTTGGGCATATACAATCTATGTATCCACTTCCAACAGGCTGTATATGATATTTTGCGAAAATATCTTGCAAGACTTTGTTAACATTAATCACTATCGCTCACCTCGTTTTTGTATTACCAAATATTATGGCATGTACGGATCAACAATTGAAGGGTCTTGTATCCAACTAGGACTAGCAATATCACTAATCTGTACGACTTTCCCAGTAGTATTATCGCGAATGACGTATGAACCGTTCTGGTTATAATATGCTGTTGCTGCATTGCCTGTCGCACGATTAGTTGCCAACCTTGTGGTAAATGGCTCGTTAATTGTATTTGCAATGGAGTCATTACTCCAACCTCTACCGGTGATCTGCTTTTGCCATTGCGAATTGCTTAGTTTATCACTATACTGAATATCTTTACCAGTCAGCTTCCCCGCACCCTCAACAGCATTAATTGTTCCGCCACTCTCAATCGGATTCCCAACCCCATCCGCTAAATCCATTTGCCTTATATCTATTCCATCTACACCATCTCCAGGAGCAACCCGGCCTACCGCCAGATCATCCCCACCCCGCAACACCCTAAGGATCGAGTCCGTATCACTAAATGCGTGCTTCACCCCTACTCTTGAGAAACTGCCCGCCGCTCCCCCGGCTAAGAGCATTGTGATCGGAAACG
>JAITWD010000071.1 GCA_031285465.1 Lachnospiraceae bacterium | reverse complement strand
AGGTATTTTGACCCCATGATACCACGGATTACTCCGCACTTCGTGCTTAACCATGCAAGCATGGCCGTAATCCTAAAACATTCGAAATCCGCCCTAATCGGGCTACTTTCTCATGTTTTGCGGGTCCCAAGATAAATCATGCAACTGGATATTCATGCAAGCATGATATCCAGTTACACGCTTTACCTTTTGACCCTGGTATCATATTATAAAAATAGCATATTTAGTAACGTTGACCGACCGATCGGACCAAGAGGGGGCATGTATCCAAAACATGATAGGACGATCGTAGCTATGGAGGTACTAAATAGCTTCGGACAATTGATCAAAGGGAGTCAGATTATAAGTATGTATAAGTGGGAAGGGCAATTACTGGATGGTTTCGCCAAGCGGATCAATACCATCATTTTAGCGATCATCACGGTGGCCGCTATTTTAATCCGCCTGCAGGGAATGGAGTATGTCAGTGATGATTATCGACTCTTTATTGAGCCGTGGTTTGAACAATTAAAAGCGGCCGGTGGGCTGGCCGGTTTGGCACAGCCGATCGGTGATTATAATATTCCCTACCTACTAATCATGGCGGTGTTAACCCATCTGCCTTTCCCCCCTCTTTTTATGATTAAAGCGGTCTCGGTCTTTTTTGAATTTGTCTGCGCCATAACGGCACTTAAATTAACCGATATGATCGTGGACAGGCAATCAAAGTGGATCTCAGCTACGGTCTATGCACTGGTTCTTTTTTCGCCGATCGTGCTTTTAAATGGCGCGTTTTGGGGACAATGTGATTATATTTACATCGCCTTCATTCTACTTAGTTTTTACTGCTATCATAAAGCTCACTATAATAATACCTTTATTTTCCTCGGGATTGCTCTGGCATTCAAACAACAAACCCTCTTTATCCTTCCCCTCTTTATTCTTGTGTATCTGCTTAATCGCTCCTTCTCCTTTACCCGTTTTCTCTGGTTGCCAATAATTTATCTTGGTGCCGGTTTACCGGCAGTTATTGCCGGCCGACCGTGGGACGATGTTTATTTGATCTATGTGCGGCAAACCGGTACCTATCCCAGTTTATCCATGAATATGCCCAATATTTGGCGGATTTTTTCCAAAGATCAGTACCAGACCTTTGCGGTGTTGGGGATCTGGATGGTCATTATTGTTCTGGCTTTGATGACCGCCTGTTTAATGAATAAAAAATACCGTTTGGATGGGCAGGGGTTCTTACTGATGGGGACCATTATTTCCGGCCTTTGTGTAATGATCCTGCCAGCAATGCACGAACGTTACGTAGCTCTATACTGTCTGCTCATCACCATATATTTTATGATCTATGAGCGGCGCAAATTTTATATCAGCCTGATCCCTAATTTTATTGCCCTGATAACCTACCTGCATTATCTGTACGACCTAGATCTGGTCGGATATTATACTATTCTGGCCGTTGTCAATGGCACGGTGTTGCTCTACATGATAGTTTACGCATTTAACAAGATTTTTATCAAGGTCACAGCCGACGGAGGAAGTTTGTAAGTTAGTAATTCTAAGGAAACACTGATTAAAGCAGTGTTTCCTTAGAATTACTAACTTACAAACCAAAGAACGACTAAAGTCGTTCTTCTCACGTATTGTTTGCCGCTTAAGCGGCATGGGAGATTAGTTTGAAAAATCATAGATTTTTCAATTTCTTATTTAGGCAGTTTCGCAGATAAAATCTGCGAAATGCATGGGAGATTAAAATGGGACTGAAAGCACAAACGGTTACAAATTCACAAACAATCAAAGAGGCCATCTATTTAATCATCCTGTTTTTGTTGATGATCAACCTTGCTATTGTCTGCCTCTATCGCTTAGAAGCAAGTGAGGTACATAACTGGGATGAAGCACGCCATGGTGTAAATGCCTATGAAATGATGGTGAACAACAATTATCTTGTAAGTACCTATAACTATCAGACCGATTATTACAACTATAAACCGCCACTGAGTATGTGGCTGATCATGCTTGATTATACTATTTTCGGGTATAACACCTTCGCCTTGCGGATCGGTTCGGCGATTTGTACCTTACTGATGGCGCTGATGCTTGCGCTCTTTCTGCGAAAGGAATTTGGCAAGGGGGCAGCACTTTTATTTATGCTCTTTTTTTCCTTTAATAATGAGATGCTCTTTTTTCATATGGCGCGCAGTGGCGACGCCGATGCGGTATATATGCTGTTTATATGTGCCGGTATAATCGGTCTTTATTATGCGTTTCCCCGCCCCGCCATGGGAAGGTCGGCGGGAATAGGCTATTTTACTATTTTTCTTGTCGGCCTCTGTTTTGCCATGGCATTTATGGCAAAAACCCTCCATGCCGTTCTGCTCCTGATAATTGGCTTGGTGTACATTTTGTTAAAATGCCGCAGCACTTTAAAGCAATGGAGCTTAATTCTGTTATCTGGGCTTGCCGGTTGCTTTCCGATTGTAATCTGGGCAATCTGCCGTTACCGATTTGACCGCTTTAAATTTATTGGCGGCATGTTTTGGAAGGAAGTAGGAGGACGGCTGGTTGGCGAGAAAAAAGACTATTTGAGCTACCTCGTTTATTATCTGACCGATGAAGCGGTACTGTTTATGCTGGGGTTTGTACTGGTCGCATTACTGTCTATTGGGCTGGTCAAGCGAGCAAAGAGCCGGCATAGTATTGGTACTGATGTTGAAAGTGATGTCAATAATGAAAAGGGGATAAAGGGGATCACCCACAAGCTGTCTCTGTTTGTGATAGGGTTTATTGTGCCGCTTATCGTCTACAGCATATCCGGCAAATTGATGGAATGGTATGGTTACGCCGGTTTAATAGCTCTGACCGTATTGTTTAGCATTGTCGGCGCACGGTTGCTTAGCTGTTTGACCAGGCGATTGTCCGGTCGATTATTACCGGTTGGTATGGTGATCATATTTTTACTGGCCGGCACCGGCTACTTTTGGTCGGTCAATTATGAACGGCTGGAAATAACCCATCCGCCGGATTTTCGCCTGGCACTTCAGGCAACGGTGTATCGTTATCCGGATTATGCCGGCGCCACCATCTATATTGAAAAGGATAACAATGAATATCGACCCGCCGATGAGTGGGAGCAAAAATATTTGTTGGAAGCCC
>JAITWD010000063.1 GCA_031285465.1 Lachnospiraceae bacterium | reverse complement strand
ATGATATAAAAAAGGTCCGGTCCTGCGACCGGACCCTACAGGTCGATACAAATTTATTATCGTTCCAAACCTAAGCTTATGCTAATTCGGAAAAATATTTGATACTTCTTACCATCTGGCTGGTATAGCTGTTCTCGTTATCATACCATGAAACTACCTGAACCAGAGAGTTGCCATCAGCCATAGGAGAAACCATGGTCTGGGTAGCATCAAATAATGATCCATAGGTAATACCGATAACATCGCCGGAAACAATCTCTTCTTCGGTGTAACCGAAAGATTCGTTGGAAGCAGCTTTCATTGCAGCATTGATCTGATCTTTGGTAACACTACCCTTAACAACCGCTACCAAAATAGTGGTAGAACCGGTACAGGTCGGAACACGTTGAGCGGAACCGATCAGCTTGCCATTAAGTGCCGGGATAACCAGACCGATCGCTTTAGCAGCACCGGTAGAGTTAGGAACGATATTGCAGGCAGCTGCACGAGCTCTACGCAGATCGCCCTTCGGGTGAGGACCATCAAGGGTCATCTGATCGCCAGTGTAAGCATGAACGGTGGTCATGATACCGGACTGGATCTCTGCTAAATCGTTAAGACCTTTAGCCATCGGAGCCAGACAGTTGGTTGTACAGGAAGCAGCGGAAATTACGTTATCTTCTGCTTTAAGAATATCATGGTTAACATTGAAAACGATGGTCGGCAGATCGTTGCCAGCCGGAGCAGAGATAACGACCTTACGGGCACCAGCAGTAATATGAGCGGAAGCCTTCTCTTTGGAAGTAAAGAAACCGGTACATTCCAAAACAACGTCTACACCGAGTTCTTTCCAAGGAAGATCTTTAGGGTCTCTTTGTGCATAAATCTTGATGTTCTGTCCGTCAACCGTGATAGAATCCTCACCGGCGGTTACTTTATCTGCTAAAGCATATCTGCCCTGTGCCGAGTCATACTTTAATAAGTGTGCCAACATGGTTGGGCTGGTTAAATCATTGATCGCTACTACTTCATATCCGGCTGCACCAAACATTTGTCTGAATGCCAAACGGCCAATTCGACCGAAACCGTTAATTGCTACTTTTACTGCCATTTTAGTTTCCTCCTAAAAATTGAATTTTTATCAGCATGGTTATTTTACCTAATTTGTCCAAAAAATTCAAGGTGTAAAACGAAAATAATTAATTTTATGATGTTTTTTTATACTTTGTTAATTTTTTGTCTATTTTTTTCATTTCCTGGCAAAAACCGTTCCCGTTTAATTTACATGTAATTTACATCGCCCGTGAATTAGCGTATAATGTTATTGCTTAAGCTGATGTAATTACTTTTGTTATTATGGGTTGCTCATTTCCAGCTTAGACCGCTTCATACGGTCGTTACTTTATAATAATATATAATTATATTATGCCGCAATTAATTATTTTTATTTAGGAGGTCAGTTTTATGATCATAACAGCCGATTGTCATCTTCATTCCAATTTCTCCGGTGACTCATCCACTCCCATGGAAGATATGATCCTTCGCGGGATCGCACTGGGTTTGCACCGGATGTGTTTCACCGAGCATATGGATATGGATTTTCCCGCCACGCCCGATACTCCTGCCGATTTTTTTCTTGTCAACACCGATTCCTATCTTTATGATCTGATCCGCCTAAAGGAAAAATATGCCGGGCAGATCGAACTGGGCTTCGGCATTGAATTGGGGATACAGCCGCACCTGTCAAAGGAACTGGCGGGTTATGTCAAATCCTATGATTTTGATTTTGTCATTGCTTCTACCCATGTCAGTAACGGGCGTGATCCCTACCGCACGGATTTCTATCTTGACCGCAGTGAAAAGGAGGCATATGGTGAATACTTTACCTCCATCCACGATGGTCTGAAGCGATTTAGCAATTTTGATGTCTGTGGGCATCTTGATTATGTTGTCCGTTACGGTCCCAACCGGGACACCAACTACTGCTATGCCGATTATCGTGAGCTTATCGACCCGATCCTCTCCCTTTTGATCGAACGGGAAAAGGGACTGGAGATCAATACCGGTGCGATCCGCTATAACTTAAAGGAGCTTAATCCCTGCACCGATATCCTGAAACGTTTCCGGGAACTGGGTGGTGAGATCATCACCATCGGCTCGGATTCCCATTCGACCAAGGCCATTGCCGCCGGATTCACTCGCACCGCTGACCTCCTTAAGGAATGTGGTTTCCGTTACTATGCTACCTTCAGCCATCGTATGGCTGATTTTCATCCCCTAACCTAAGGAAACACTGATTAAATCAGTGTTTCTCTAACCTTATTTAGCCCGGAAACCATCGGCAATTGTTTCACCTCGCATCTCACTCCGCTCCACCATAAATCCATAACAACTGCCCGGAAAATCATAGTAGCTTAAATATTCCGAATCAAGTGGCACATAGAATGCGGTTGTCCCCATCATCAATACCTTCGTTGCCGGCTGGTCATAGTCCTGTGGCATCAAATAATATGGAGCACTCACATTTTGTTTGGCAAACACCCCGGCGACGGTAATATAATTATATACAAACGGACTAAACGCAATATATATCCATGCGGTCATCATTCCTACCGCAATTGCCCCTGCTCCTTTATGATCATAACTAAGCAACTCACCCATTGCCACTGCCGGAAGTAACAAAATAAAGACCAATCCATAGCGAATGAACGGTGCCATAAAAAACCATACCAATAAACCCGCCAACAGGTTTAAATAAAGGACCACAAAGGCGGCTGAATCTTCCCTGCGCCGGACCAAACGCCAAAGCACTTGACCTCCGCCCAGGATAACGGCACCCACCACGGCGGTTAACATCATCCGGTCATAACGTTCATGAGCCTGCCACCAGATCGGTACCCATTCGCGTAGCGGCATATCGATCTTACCGATATCAAATAGATTACGTCCCCATACGGTAATCTGTGCCACATCCACCGCCAAATATTCCTTCGGTATCTTCCAGTCCACTGTAAACCAGTCAATCGCCGCAAACGGATAGACTAACCATCCCGAAATAATCACGTTACGCACCAGAAAGGGCAATAGGATCACTACTCCCAGCAGTATATAAACCACTATCCGGTGCCATTCTTTTCCCTTAACCAGGTACCATGCCGGCAAAATGGCCAGCAACAGCAAGGTAGCTGCCGATAGCTTCATAGTCATTACAAATACTGCCAACACCGCCAGCAACCCATAATCATAGTTCTTGTCCCCGATGCTTTGACCTCCGCCTTCTTTCCATATCTCTACCCAGCGTAACAAAAGATAAAAGGCCATCATCATGGTCCCATAATCGGTTGCCGGAGACATACTCCGTACAATAATACTTATCAAATAAATCATTATCGCAATTCGACAGAAATCAGCGCAACGGTTCTTGCGCTGCCAAAATCCGATCAGACCGTGGCAGGCATAGATACATAATAAAATCTCCATGAATCCGGTGGTAGTGTGGAGTGAGGTCCCCAAAATGGCAAACATACTAAAAATAGATGCAAAGGCCAGGTAGGAACTGTTATAAGCATAGTGCAGCTGCAGATTACCCAATCCTTTAACCACTCCGTATTCCTCATACCAGCGAATGGCCTGCCCATGATAGATACCTGTATCGGTATGAAATTCACCCCGTGAAGTAAAAAAAGCAAACAGGATAACAATCCCCACATAAAACAGGCCTTCCCAGAAGAATTCCTTTCTAAGATGCCGTTTTAAGCCCACGATCAACGCCTGCCGGTTAAACCAGGCCCCCAGTGCCGCTAGGATAAGCATGAGCAGATGGGCCACATAACCAATTGACCCAATTAGACTAAAATATTGAACATAAACGGTTATTGTGACTAAACCAGCAACAATATAATGAAATTCATTCCGCTTAAAAGATCGCTTCAATAACCGTTCTACCAGATTAAACACGCCTATTCCAATAGACAGACATATAACACCAATATACAACCAGCTTAAAATAACTATTAACATTTACACCCCTCTTTAATGATCCCGCCCCCTAAAATATACTCCCCATCATAAAAAACTACTGCCTGACCTGGTGTCACTGCCCGAACCGGTTCTTCAAACCGGCAGACCACTTCATCGGGGCCGGTTTGTTCAATAACCGCCGCTGCTCCCTTGTGGGCATAACGGATCTTAGCCGTCACCCGACGTGGCACTGGCAAACTGGCCATTCCCATAAAGTTCAACTGTTGACAGCGCAGACCATCGGTAAACACCGCCGCTTCCTCCCCCACTACGACCTCGTTGGTAGCGCGACGGATCTGTGAAACAAAAACCGGATGCCCTAATGACAATCCCAGACCTTTTCGCTGACCAATCGTATAATGGGTAATCCCCTGATGCTGTCCAAGGATCGTTCCGTCTGCGGTAATAAAATTCCCAGGTGGTGGAACCTCCTGCCTACTGTTACGCTTAATAAAACCGGTATAATCATTATCCGGTATAAAACAAATTTCCTGGCTATCCGGCTTGTCCGCAACCGGCAGACCAAGACGGGTGGCCAGCGCCCGGATCTCCTCTTTACTATACTCCCCTACCGGCATCATGGTGTGCGCCAATTGCTGCTGGGTCAAATAAAAAAGGGCATAGGTCTGATCCTTTGCTGCTGTTACCGAATAGCATAAGGTCAGACGCCCATCCGGCAGTTTAACGATCCTGGCATAATGCCCGGTAGCTATATGATCGGCATCGATCGACCGGCAATATTCTAACAAGGCTTCCCATTTAACATAACGATTACAGATAACACATGGATTAGGGGTGCGGGCACAAAGATATTCATTAATAAAATAATCAACCACCCGCGCCTTGAACTCCTGCCGATAATCAATAATATCATATGGTATATCCAAAGCTTCTGCCACCCGCCGGGCATCCTCCTCTGCCGATTGCCCGACCGTCTCGATTGTCTGGCCGCCAAGCCGGTTGGTCAGACAATGGTCCTCCTGCCATATCCGCATTGTAACCCCAGTCACATCATAGCCCTGCTCCTTTAGCAATAATGCTGCCACCGCCGAATCTACGCCACCGGACAATCCGACCACTACCTTCTTCTTCATCAGTACTCTTCTTCCGCTTCTTCTTCACCGATGTCGGTTTTGGGTTTTTCCAAACCTTCTATCGTGATATTATGTTTCTGCGCATAATCCCATAATGCGGCATGAATTCCTTCCTCTGCCAGCAATGAACAATGAACCTTTACCGGCGGCAATCCGTCAAGCGCCTCCATAACTGCGCGATTGGTTACCATTAATGCCTCTTTGATAGTCTTACCCTTGACCAACTCGGTTGCCATACTGCTGGTCGCAACTGCCGCCCCACAACCAAAGGTTTT
>JAITWD010000038.1 GCA_031285465.1 Lachnospiraceae bacterium | reverse complement strand
GGTATAGGCATTTCGACCACGAAAAAGTTCAAATTTACCAAAGCAAAAGGGATTGGAAGCCGCCAGCAGCCGACTGCCCTGTCGGCGGGCTCCTCTTGCAAAAGCGACGATCTTCCCTTTTTCACCGGTGAGGATTACTAAACGCCGGTCATAATCCCCGATAGGCTCCGTCTTCAAAATCATTCCGGTCACGCTCACCGTTTCCTGCATAAGGATGTGCTCCTTTACCACCCTCATCGGTCTGCATCTGTTTGAAGCCCAGATAATCCTCGACACTTCCGGTACTTACAAAGGCATTCCAATGATCGTGCTGTTCATTTTCCAGGTTTAAATTAGACATTGTAAAACCCCCTAATGGTTTATTGTGAACCGTTTCTCCACATGCCGATGATACTTACTATTAGGGTTTACTTTTTTCTTTTTTCTATTCTCAATTGATTGTTCTTAGTTTGATTTTATTGATCAGGGCCATTGTAGCCAAAGTTTTTGAGAAGGAAATCACTGTCCCGCCAATCTTTTTTAACCTTAACCCACAGCTGCAGATTAGCCTGACAGTCGAGCAAACGCTCAATTTCCCAACGGGCATTGGTACCGATCTTTTTGAGTTTTTCGCCCTTTTTGCCAATAATGATCCCTTTATGAGAATCGCGCTCACAGATAATGGTGGCTTCAATATCAACCAGACGGCCGCGGCGCTTCATTTTTTCGATAACAACGGCGATACCGTGCGGTATCTCCTCTTCCAGACAGTGCAGTGCCTTCTCCCGCACCAGCTCGGCGACAATCTGGCGCTCCGGTTGGTCGGTGATAGTATCCTCATCATAAAAGGCGGGACCGGTGGGCAGGTACTGCATGATGCACTTGATCAGTTGGTCGGTATTGTCCATTTTGGTGGCGGAAACCGGCACTATTTCGGTGAAATCGGCCGCCTTGCGATAGGTGTCGATAAAGCCGTACAGTTCGTCCTTTTTAACGGTATCGATCTTATTGATAACCAAGATGACCGGTTGCTTGACCGCTTTTAGTTGTTCGATGATATGGCGTTCACCGGCACCGATAAAATTACTTGGTTCAACCAGCCAAAGGATGATATCGACCTCCTTCAAACTACGGTGGGCAATATTGACCATATACTCACCCAATTTGTTTTTCGCCTGGTGGATGCCCGGGGTATCGACAAAAACAATCTGCCCTTCCTCGCTGGTATAGACCGTCTGGATCCGGTTCCTGGTGGTCTGCGGTTTATTGGAGGTGATGGCGATCTTTTGTCCGATCAGGGCGTTCATCAGGGTGGATTTACCCACGTTGGGACGACCGATCAAGGTTACAAATCCCGATTTATGCTGGTTCGATTGGGGCTGGTTCAACTGCTGCTGGTTCATTATGCTCTTCTTTCCCGGGCCCGCTCATATCGGCGGGCGCCGTCTGCTTTTCTGTGGTTCTTTATATTTCAGTTTTTGTTATTTTGATCGCCCGGATCGGCATTCGGAGCGGTCGGTGGCTTCTTTTGTTTTTGCCGTCTGATAATGATGCGGACCACCAATAGGATGACACCGACGATCACTGCCCAAAAGATGAGGAAGGGACTGACCACCACAAAACCGATCAAAAGATTATTAAGACCGTTGCCCAATGCCTTCCAGCTACCGATAAAACCGGCGCTGATCCGCTCCCAGGTGGTCTGTTCCTGAACCGGGGTCAGTTCCCGTACTTCATTGACCGACAGGTATATGGTGCTGTAGGCGACCAGACTATCGTAGGTCCGTAGCTGCGATTCCATACTTTCCAATTGATAACGAATGTCCGACAGGCGGGTTTCGATCACAATGATGGCATCAATGGTTTCGGCCTGGGCGATCAGCTCGAGCAGTCGCTCCTGCTCGGTCAAAAGGGCCGCTTTGCGACTTTCAATGTCTACATATTCCATGGTCACATCACGCACCGACTCGTTCCGGTTAAGAACATTGGAAATCTCCGCCACCTCGGTGACCAGCTGCTCGTATTGATCGGCCGGGATCCTGATGGTCATACTGGCATAACGGTCTTCATTGTTATCGGAATAAAAGGAGTTCTGGCTGGTATTAAAGTTCTCCAGATAACCGCCCAACCGCTCGACCCGCTCCGACACGGTGGTCAGCAATGCGTCAAACTCTTCGGTCTCCACCGTAATATTGGCATCCTTGATCAATTTGCGATTGTCAAGGTCACCGGTCGGTGGCGTTGACCGGTCACCCGATCCGCCGGCAGCACTTTCGGCCACCGGCACCTCTTCCGCGATCGACATCTCTTCTGCCCTTTCAGCCGGTGCGATATCCTGATAATAAACATCGTTGGTTTCGTACTCGTCAATTATTATTTCGTTACCCTCATTACTCGATGACATCTGCGGTCCTGTCGATGCCAAGTATAACGACTGCTCCCGGTCGGCACTGCTGCAAGCGGTCAAAAATAGTGCTGCCACCATTGCGACCATCCCCCTGCCGATCGTTTTTCTTTTTCTCATCATAATAACCCTACCTTTCCCGTACCTGCAAACTAAATGTGAGCTCTATTTAAAGAGGGGCACGATCTCCATAAACAGGGCCTTACTCTCCCGGATTTTATCTTCGTTACCCACCACGCAAAAACATTCATCGGCCATAAAGGCTTCCACGTACCGATAGAGCCCGCGCAGGCCTTCCTGTGTGGTCGCCAGCAATTCATCCCGCTCCCGCTGTACCGCTTCAAATGACATATTCGTCATATATCCGCTCAGGGAGTAGGCACCCTTGGTCGCCGGGGTCATCGGAATATCCAGATCACTGATCGCACCGATGACAAACTGGGTAATGGATCGCTCATCGCTTTGGTAGTTCTTGATAAAATCCGCTGCCTGCTGGTATATTTCCACCGTTTTGGCAAGGTTGGGATCACGGTAGGACACAAAGTAGCTGTCACCCGATTTGGTGATGCTACACATGCAACCGTAGGCACCACCCTTGACCCGCACCTGGGTCCAAAGGTATTCGTAGCCCATCATTACCTTTAGGACCTTTAGCGATCCGGTATAGGGCAGACCTTTGGTGGTAAAATTACCAGCACGCGCAACATATTGAACCTGACCGGCGGTCATAAAGCCTTCATTGCGCTTTACTAACCGACTGACATATTGTGTTTCGCTAATGGGGGTGGTAAAGAGATTCTTCGAAAATTCACCCACCAGCTCATCGATCCCGGCATACTCGGCGGCAGTTGCCGTATAATCGACCATCAGATTGTCGGCTCGGAAGATATACGTTGCCAGCTGCTCTAATTTATGGAATAATTCTTCTTTCTTTTCATCGTAATGCGCTTCCAGCTCCGCCAGCAGACGATATTGCGGGATCCCGTTCAGACGGTCGGCAATTGCCGCCGTCTCGGAAATATAGGACATCGCCCGCATGGTTGCCACACTGTGCCCGGAACCGGCCATCGCCGTCTCGGTTTTGGATTTGAGTTCAGCGATAATCTCATAAAGGCGCTTGCTGTCACGATAGCGGGAATGGCTCACCACTTCGCCTGCAAGTAAAAATGCCTTACTTAGGTTTTGATAGAGCACCTTGACCTTGATCTCCAGGGTGGCTTTATACTGCGAACGGTCATTGGCATTCATATAGGTATTGACCACCGACTGGATGCCACCGGTTTCAATATTGATCTCGTTATTAAGCTCGGCGTAAGAATACTGCTCGGTATCTACCATGCCAAGGACCGACTTGAAGATGCCGATATAGCCGAATAATTCTTCCGGCACCTTTTTGATGTCGAAGATAAAACGCAGATAGCCGATGCCGTTGGTAAAAATATCATGAAACAGCACGGGGATAGCTCCTGCCCGGCGCTCTTCATTGACGAAATCGACCGCTTCTTTTTTGATATCGGCACGGGTCAGCATCGGAATGGTCTTAAGCGCCTCAAGCGGACTGGGTTCTTCCTGGTATAACTCCAAATCCTCCGCCCGCTTGATGATCAGATCGATCTCGGCAGCGGTCAGGGTTGCCTTATAACCTTGTAGCTCGTCAAATAACTGCGTCTCCTTTTGAGCGGTCAGACCGGGCACCGGGACCACCCGCATAATACTTTTGTGGGTATTGTCGATAATATAGCGGCGGATCAGTTCTTCATAATAGCCGGTACCGATGGCGGCCTTCAAAGCAGCATAGGTCGCCTTGGCTTCAATGTGCATAAAGATGGCACTGTCATCATACAGCCAGCTGTCCATCGCCTGTAAGCCGATGATCAACCCCTTGGGGTAGGAGCCGAAATCGGCCTCCAAATACCGGAATTCGTAATAGTTGATCGCCGCTGCCAGGGTCCGTTTATCCAGGCCGTGATCGGCTACCTCCTTAAGCACCGTTTCAATGGTCCGGACAAATTCATCCTGCTTCTCCGGCGCGGTATCCTTCGCCACCACGCTGAAATAGGGTTGATATATCCCCACTTCCATCACGCTGTAGACCTCTTTACCGATGCGCTGGTCGAGCAGCTTTTGTTTTAAGGGCGCGCCGGGAGCGGTACATAATGCGTAGTTTAGCACCTGATAGGCAATATAGCTTTGTGCGTCGGTCCCCACCCCCAACGAAACATTATAGGTCAGGTAGGTAGCATCGGTGGTGTCTTCGCCCTCCATAACCGGATATTGCTTTTCAATATACTGTGGTTCGGTAAAGGGAGCCACCGGTTCGATGGCGGAATCGATCGGCTGGGCGGTATAGTGGGACAGGTACTGCCGGTCTAAGAAATCCAGTCGCTCTTCGATATCCATGTT
>JAITWD010000316.1 GCA_031285465.1 Lachnospiraceae bacterium | reverse complement strand
GCATGACCGGTTTTTGGACAATGGATATCATGTTATCCGATACGTTAAGTATTGAGCAGGACATAGAGTCGATCCTGACCGACCATGGTTATCAGAATGAGCAGGTCAATGACACCTATATTGATATCGGTGTCAATTGGGGCTATACCGGGGCGCAGCTGGTCAACAGCTTTGATCCCATGACCCTTGTGGCGATGGTGGTCCTGTTACTTATCATCATCTTTACCGGCTATCTTGTGATCTATAATATCTTTCAGATTTCCGTATCCAATGATGTCCGTTTCTATGGTCTGCTAAAAACCATTGGCATAACAGGACGACAGTTAAAGCGGGTCATTCGTATCCAGGGGCTGACCCTATCAGTGCTCGCCATTCCCCTGGGTCTGCTGGCCGGCTACGGGGTGGGGGGTTTATTAACACCGGTTATTTTAGCCAATTTAAATGGTGTGGCGCGCGACGCCGTATCGACCAGTCCGGTCATTTTCGTTGTAGCCGCTTTGTTTTCCCTCTTTACCGTTATGTTTTCCTGTCGGAAGCCGGGTCGCATGGCGGCAAGGGTCTCGCCGATCGAGGCGGTGCGCTATGCCGAATATGGCGGCGGTAAAAAGCGTAAAAAAGTAGAAAAAAGTAGCAGAAACCCCGAAAAAAATAGAACCGCTAACCGGCGGTTAGATACCGATCAACAAAGGAATTCCCTGTTTTTGATGGCACTTGCCAATGTGGGACGTAACCGTAAAAAAACCTTTATTACTCTGATATCGCTGTCGCTATCGGTGGTGCTTCTGAATGTGACCGTCACTTTTGTTAATGGTTTCGATATGGACAAATACATTCGTAATATGACCGTCGATCTTATGCTTGCCGATGCAGCCTATTTTCAAGCCTCAAGCTATTGGTATGACGAGCTTGCGGTGGAAGAGGATGTGATCAAAGCACTGGAGGCGCAGGACGGCTTTCTTGCCGGCGGACGGACCTATGGACTGACCGGAGCAGTGCAGGAGATGGTGACCGAGGAATGGATACGGATCAAAATGGAGGAGTGGATGGCTTCGGACGACCTTGATCGGGCGATCGCAGAAAGCGAGAAAGCCGGTGAGTTGATCATGGATGATGCCGGGCTATATGGAATGGAGGAATTTGTGCTGGGCAAGCTTGAGCTGCTGGACGGTGATCTCTCTAAGCTACATGAAGAGGGAAGCCGTTATATCGCTGCCGTCTATTGGTCTGATGACTACGGTAATGCAGAACCCGATAGTCACTGGGCAAAGGTGGGAGATATGGTCACCCTGCGCCATGTCAGGGAATGGGAGATGATCAATCCGGAGACCGGCGAGATTTATGGCGATGAACTGCCGGAAGGTGCACCCTTTCAGATGCGGGCAAAGGAGTATCAGGACATCGATTATGAAGTGGCCGCTACCGTAACCGTGCCGCCGACCCTTAGCTATCGTCACTTTGGATTCGATGAATTTATCTTGGGTGATGCGACCTTTATAAGCGATACCGGCACCAGTGATATTGTGTATTATGCCGCGGATACGACCGATGAATTGGGGGCCGGGGTTGAAGCTTATCTGCGCGATTTTACCGAACAGCAACAGACGCAGTATGATTATGAGAGCAAGGCAACCTATGCCGAGTCCTTTGAATCCTTTAAAACCATGTTCACCATCTTAGGCGGTGTCCTAAGCTTTATCATTGGTCTGGTGGGTATCCTTAATTTCCTGAATGCCATGTTGACCGCCATAATAACCAGACGGCGGGAATTCGCCGTTTTACAGGCGATCGGGATGACCGGGCGGCAGCTTAAGATCATGCTGATCTGGGAGGGGCTTTATCATACTATCGGTTCGGTTTTGATCGCACTGATCCTGATTGTGGCGACCGCCCCCTTATTGGGTCCCGCGTTTGGTGTCTTTTGGTTCTTTAGCTACCGGTTTACGATCCTGCCGATCCTGATAATATTGCCGGCATTTACCTTATTGGGGGTGCTGTTACCCCTTATCAGTTACCATTTTGCCGCAAAGCACTCGGTGGTGGAACGCCTAAAAATATAAAAATTACGCCTTTGGGCGATGGGATTTACTTTGACAGGCATACCGGACCACCGCCGAGGTATGGCTGTCCGGTGCTGACAGCAAATCCCACGACAGGACGAATCCGTCAATGGCAGATGATGACAATGCGGTCAGGTTCTCAATAACGTATTCTACGGTGGTCGGAACGATGGCGGGTTGATAATTGATTTCAATGCCACAATAAATCTGACCACTTAGAAGGGCAAGTTCCTTTTGCACAAAGGAGTGATCGACAGGCATGTTATTTTCCCGTTGATACCCAATAATCCGTCCATATTCATCACTGGCGGTCGTTCGGGCAGCTTCGGGAATGGTTTCATTAATAAGACCCTCATATTCAAAGGGAATCCCTGCCGGTGCGTAGGTGGCGCGATACATCATCGGTTTGATGAAATCGGCCAACTGTAACAGGCGGGGAATATCCTGACCGACGAAATAGGCGGCAAACGGACAAAACACATCCAGTCCGACCCGCAGTCCCCGCTCTTTAAAATAGTTCACGATGGGGACCAAAGCATCATAGATAAAGGTCTGTTTGGCCTTAAAGAAGCTATGCCAGACCGGATGGTCAAAGCGGTATTCGCCCGACTGGTAGGCATTTATCCCAAGTGGAACACGGTCATAGCCGTCGGTTCCTGCGGTTACTTTGGACATTTCAGCTAGCAATTGTGTACAGTCGACGCCGGCCTCGGCATATTTTTGCATACAGCTTGGACAAAAGCAGCTAAAGACACCGCCCAGTCCATTGATAAAGGAGGCATACCGGATCCGGTCCAGAAAAACGCCCGTAAGGATACCATCGGAAAGAAGATCACCAAAATGCTCTTCAAAAATCTCTAAAAAGCCGGCACCGTTTTCTGGATGATTTGGACAATAAAAGGCAAAGCTTTCCCCCTCATTTAGCGAATAATTACCGACCGCTTTCTGTTGATGATCGGTGAGCGGATAAACCTCTTTGTAAAGAGCATTTTCGGAGAAAACCGGTAGCCACAGGTAAAGCTCGGTGCCATGGGGGGCTAATAATTCCTTGGTCTGGCGGTAAAGCTGCGGCTGGATCGACCATCCCATGATGACCGCCTTAACCGG
>JAITWD010000267.1 GCA_031285465.1 Lachnospiraceae bacterium | reverse complement strand
TGCGGAGGGTCAGTTTAAGAAACATGCTCATTCCCTCCCCCCGTCGCCGAAAGCACATCCAGGATCTGACTTAAAAATTCTCGCCGGTTTCTGTGCCCACGGATCAGCTCATGAAAAATCTCTCCATCCTTTAGAAAGAGGATCCGCTTACAGTAGCTGGCGGAAAACGCAGCATGGGTCACCATCAGAATGGTGGATTTCAATTCTTCATTCAGTGTAATAAAGGTTTCCAGCAGGGTCTGTGCCGATTTGGAATCGAGTGCACCGGTCGGTTCATCGGCCATGATGACCTTGGGCTGATTAACCACCGCCCGGGCACAGGCACACCGCTGTTTTTGACCGCCCGATAGCTCATAGGGAAACTTCCTGCGGATGTCATAAATGCCAAGTGCCTGCATGATCTTATCGGCGCTGTCGTTCACTTCCTTTTTCCCTTTTCCCTGTAGGGTCATGGCGAGGATGATATTTTCCTCCGCCGTCAGGGTGTCCAACAGATTAAAATCCTGGAAAACAAAGCCCAGGTTTTTTCGGCGGAAATCGGCCAATTGATTCTCTTTCAGCTTGGTTATGTCAGTATTCTCAAAATAAATATGTCCCGACGTCGCTTTATCAATGGTGGATAAAATATTGAGCAAGGTAGATTTTCCCGAACCGGATGCCCCCATAATCCCAGTGAATTCACCTTTATTAATGGTAAAATCAACACTATTTAATGCTTTGGTAATATTATTCTTCTTACCATAATATTTTTCCGCCTTTTCTACCCGGATCAACGGTACCCGCTCCTCGGCCCCTTCTTTTCTCATATCGCTTATCACTTCTCTTACCACTCCTTTTCCCTTTTTTCTCGTAACCCGGGAGGTGCTAAATGTCATTAAGTTAAGCTTTAATCAGCGTTTCCTTAAATTTGATGGCTTCCATGGTTTCCTGTCTCTAGCATACAACCGACGCAGAAGAAGTGGTATGTGATTACCTTTCACTAATATTACAATTCTGAAAGGTTATGATACCAGGAATTGCACGGAAAAAAGAGGCGGAACTGGGTGTACTCTCCGACCACCGAGTTAACCTTAATGGTGATGCCTAACTTATGGCACAGTTTATGACACAGATAGAGACCGATACCGGTAGACCGCTCCCGTTCCCTGCCATTAGAACCGGTAAACCCTTTGTCAAACACCCGCTCCAGCTCATCGGCGGGAATCCCTATTCCATTGTCCATCACGGTCAATGCAGTTCCTTCCGGCGTGACCTCCGTATCAAAACAAACCGAGCTGGTGACGGTCTTTGCAGGCCGGTCTACATTAACTTTTTTAGGCTGATCTATATCAACTGTTTTAGATTGGTTCGTATTAACTTTTTTATATTTGACCGCATTGATTAGAAGCTGGGTTATCATAAAGGACAGCCACCTGGGGTCGGTGGAAATGGTACAATCATCAAACCGGATCTCCACATGGATGCCGTTTTGCATAAGCAGATATTTATTTTGGCGGACCACCTGACGGACCACCTCCTTAAGATCGGTCGTCCGGATCTGAAAGTCTTTATAGACTTGCTCCGACTTAGCATAGAATAGCGCCTGCTCCACCAGATGATCCATTTCGGTCAGATAGAGTTCGATCCTTTGCGGATCGCTCTGATTGTGACACGCCAGTCGCATACCGGTAATGGGGAGCTTTGCTTCATGGATCCAGCCCTCGAGAAATTCCCGGTATTCCAGTTGCTCTTCCTTGATGGACCGGATCTGCTCCATCACCGCTTTATTGGAACGGTAAAGAATCTCATGGTAAAGCCGGTCTTCCAGTCTCCAGGGCGGATCCATCAATTCCTGGACCAGATAGGGTTGATCCAGACTGTCTAACAGATCGGTTATTTTTTGAAAATATTTTTTGCGGGTCAGATAGTGGATCGTTAAGGCACTAAAACCAGTCAGGCTCCAGATCAAAATGATCAGCCCGACGGTGGTGTTGCTACTGCCGGTCGCCAATAAATAGATGGTCAAAAAAAACACACCGATGCTGTTTAGTAAAATGACCGATAGCTTGTCTTTCAGATAGGTGCTGATGCTCATATCCGATACCCAACCCCCCTTTTGGTTTCAATAAAATCTCCGGCACCCACCGCTTCCAGCTTTTTCCTGATCCGGGTAACATTGACGGTGAGCGCACTGTCATCAATATAAATGTCATGATCCCATAGATGATCCAGCAGCTCCATGCGCGGGACCACCTGTCCTTTATGTTCCAGCAGATAGCCCAGCAGCCGGCACTCGTTCTTGGTTAACTCTTCCTGCTTTACCCCGAAGCGGAGTTGATAGGTACGCAGATCAAGCGTAACTCCTTTATGTTCCAAAAGAAATTCCGGCTGCTGCCGGCCGCATCTTTTCAGTACCGCGGCAACCCGTGCCAGCAGTAGTGAGGGATGATATGGTTTGGTAATATAATCATCGGCGCCCAGTAGCATCCCATTGATCTCAGAAGCGGTCTGATCATCACTGGTCACAAAGATGACAGGCACGTCATGATTTTGCCGTATCGCCTGACAGACCTCCCAACCGTTCTTTCCCGGCAAATGTATGTCCAACAAGATCAGATCGGGCGACGCCAAAGCGACCTCCTCCGGGATACGGTCAAACCCCTCGGGAACGGTCACTTCATAGGAAGCCGATTGCAAAAGCAGCCGCAAATCCTGCCGGATATTCTGTTCATCTTCGATGATCATTATTTTCATTTTACACCCCTGCATTTCGCAGATTTCATCTGCGAAACTACTCAGCCCATTTGCTTTAGGGAAACGCTTA
>JAITWD010000227.1 GCA_031285465.1 Lachnospiraceae bacterium | reverse complement strand
AGTTTCGCAAGTAGAACTTGCGAAATGCATGGGGATTATTGTGATATATTTTGAAAATAAATGGGTTTAGTGGATTTGACAGTAAAATTATGGTAGAATTGAGTTGAAATATTAATTGGAGGTTATAAACATGAAGAAAACCGATATCGGTCTGGCGTTATATTTTTTATCCGCCGTTATCATGTTTATTGTAAATGTGCCAAACTGGTTGCTGGACATCCTTTTGGCTTTTAATATCGCAGTGGCCTTTGCGGTTTTATTTGGTTGTATGTTTTCCAAGGAAGTCCTGGACATGGGGTATTTCCCTACTATTTTGCTTTTTACGACCATCTTTAGGATCGGCCTTAATGTGGCTTCAACCAAGCTGGTCTTGCGAACCGGCGATCCCGGTGAGGTGGTGCAGGTATTCGGTGAGTTTGTCGGTGGTGGTGACCTTATCATCGGCTCGATCGTTTTTGTAATCTTAATCCTGATACAGTTTATGGTTATTAATAAAGGTTCGGAGCGTGTTGCTGAAGTAACAGCGCGGTTTACGCTGGATGCGATGCCAGGTAAGCAGATGGCGATCGATGCCGATTTAAATACCGGTGCTATTACCGATGATGAGGCAAAGAAGCGACGGGATAAGATTCAACAGGAAGCCAGCTTCTTTGGTTCGATGGATGGTGCGGTTAAATATGTTAAGGGTGATGCTGTAGCCGGTCTGATCATTACTTTTGTCAATATCATTGGTGGTATTGCCATGGGAATGTTTCGGATGAATATGGAAATCGGTGATGCGGTTAATAAATACACTATTTTAACCATCGGTGACGGTTTGGTCAGTCAGATCCCGTCGCTCCTTATTTCGCTTGCCACCGGTATTTTGGTTACCAAGGGATCAAAGGATGCCGATTTCAGTACTGCCTTGATCGGACAACTTTTTGGAGTGCCCAAAAATCTTTATATGGTCGGCTCGGTGATTGCGGTGATGGGTATTATCACCCCGTTGCCAGCGGTGGTGTTCATCGGCTTGGGAATGGTTTTTATTGTCAGTGGGCGGATTATTGCTGGTACTATTGAAACCGCAAAAATTGAGTCAGAGGTTGATTATGAAGAGGTTTCAGCAGACGAAATCCGCCAGCCTGAAAATGTCAACAGTCTCTTACAGGTCGATCCGGTGGAGCTGGAGTTTGGTTACGGTATTATTCCACTTGCTGATGTTAATCAAGGTGGCGATCTGCTTGACCGCGTGGTCATGATCCGGCGTCAGATCGCACTTGAATTGGGTACAGTGGTGCCGATCATCCGTTTGCGTGATAACATACAATTGAACCCCAACCAATATATTATTAAAATAAAAGGCATTCAGGTTAGTGAAGGTGAGATTCTTTTTGACCATTATATGGCAATGAATCCCGGTTTTGTTGAAGAAGAGATTACCGGAATCCCAACCTTTGAACCCTCCTTTCATCTGCCGGCTATCTGGATCACCGAGAGTCAGCGGGAACGGGCGGAGAGTATGGGCTATACGGTGGTTGACCCGCCTTCCATTATTGCGACCCACTTGACCGAGTTGATCAGGCAGTATATTGCCGAACTACTGACCAGACAGGATGTTCAGAATCTGGTCAACAATCTCAAAGAATCCCATCCTTCGCTGGTGGAAGAGCTGGTACCCAAGTTACTTGGGTTGGGTGAGGTACAGAAGGTTCTGCAAAATCTTTTAAAGGAAGGTATTTCCATCAGGGATCTTCTCACTATTTTTGAGACACTGGCTGATTACGCCGCGACCACCCGTGACACCGATATATTAACCGAATATACCAGACAAAGCTTAAAAAGAGCTATTTCCAGTAAATTCTTCCCACCTAATGAAACCACGAGTGTGGTGACCCTTGATCCGCGGATGGAGCAGGAAATCATGTCCAATGTCAAGCAGACCGAGCAGGGGGCCTATTTGAATCTTGATCCGGAAAAAACTAAAACGTTGATGAATTCAGTTGGCAGTGAGGTAAAAAAATTAGAGAATATGGGTAAAAACCCTATTGTTATAACCTCACCGATCGTACGGATGTATTTTAAACGATTGACAGAGGATTATTTCAAAGATCTGATCGTGGTATCCTATAACGAGATCGACAGCAACGTTGAACTGCAATCGGTCGGGATGGTTACGGCTTGAGGATTTGGTGATGGATATATAAAAACATAAATAAGAATAATGACAGCTAAATGATAAGAATGGTGGCAACATGATAATTAAGAAGTTTCAGGGAAAAACCGAGGCAGAAGCGGTCGAAACCGCTAAAAAAGAGTTGGGTAACAATGTTGTGGTCATGAATGTCCGCAATATCAAAAAAAAGGGGATATTCAGTTTTTTGAGTCCGCAGCTTATGGAAGTAACGGTTGCTCTAGAAGAGGAAAATGAGCGTTATGGAGCCGGTAATGTCCGAAAGGACGATAAATCGGAGCCTTTTTTTACTGCACCATTTGCTAATAATATCAATGCTGCGGCCAATGATGACTTGAAAGACTTTGATTTTGAAAGCATTATTAGAAATGGTGTCGCTGAGCAATCGGGCGATAGAAGTAATTTTAAGGCAAAACAGGAAATGTTTAGCGATAGTAATGATACGATCGGTCGGGAAAATGTCTATCGCAGTGGTGGCAGTAATGGAAGCAGTGATAGAAATCCTGGCGGCAATGCAGGTGTGTCGGGAAACAATAATGGCGCCATAAATAATAGAAATAGAAGCAATAACGGAAATATAACTAACAATGGAAGTGTAAACATTAATGCAACCAATAATCAAAGAAGTAATGTAATTAATGACCAAAGAACAAGTAACAAGCTAAATTCCGGACTTGAAGAAAAATTGGACAGCCTTCATTCGTTATTGGAACAACAGCTACAAAAGCCGGAGGAAGATAAAAAGGTAATAGAAGAAGCGGCCCAACCGGACGATGAACTGCATGTTTTTATGAAGCTGCTATATGGCACTATGCTGGATAATGAGATCAAAGAAAAATATGCCAATCATATTATTGATGAGTTGGAAAAGACCAATAAGCCTAATATGCCGTTTGATTATGCTCTTTCTAATATATATCAGAAAATGATCTTGAAATTTGGGAAACCAGCAATTATTCAACCGGCGAAGAATGGACCAAAGGTGGTTTTTTTTGTTGGTCCTACCGGAGTGGGGAAAACCACCACTATTGCTAAGATAGCGTCCCGATTTCGAGTGGAAGAACATAAAAAGGTGGCTCTTTTGACGGCTGATACCTACCGGATTGCGGCTGCCGAGCAACTTCGTACCTATGCCAATATCTTGGAGGTTCCGTTCCGGGTCATTTATACAAAGGAAGAAATCGAGCAGGCTATGAGCGATTATCGGGGGTTTGATTTTGTTTTGGTAGACACTGCCGGTCATTCCCATCAAAATGAGACCCAACGCGAGAATATGAAGGCCTTCATCCATTCGGTCGATGCAATGGTGGAAAAGGAGGTTTTTCTGGTGCTTAGTGCTACGACTAAATATCGTGATCTGGTCAGCATTGCTGATAGTTACAAGGAAATAACCGATTTCAAGCTGATCTTTACCAAGCTGGATGAGACAACAACATTGGGAAATCTGTTGAATTTAAAACTTTATACCGGTGCAGCTCTTTCATATATGACCTATGGGCAGAACGTACCAGATGATATCGAAGACTTTAATCCGCAGAAGACAGTAAAACAATTACTTGGGGGTCGAAAATAATTATGGATCAGGCAGAACAACTAAGGAATATCATCAAGGCGAATAGTAACACACAGCGCCAGATGGCCAGAGTGATCACCGTGACCAGTGGCAAGGGGGGGGTTGGTAAATCCAATACAGCCATAAACCTGGCTATCCAATTCCGTAAAAAGGGACAGAGGGTCATCATTCTTGATGCTGACTTTGGGCTGGCCAACATAGAGATAATGTTTGGAGCGGTTCCCAAACACAATTTAAGTGACCTGATCTATAAAGGTAAAGGTATTAAGGATATTATAACCTGGGGGCCGATGGATGTCGGTTTTATTTCCGGCGGTTCGGGAATTGCCGGTTTATCTAATTTAGGCCGGGAATATTTGAGTTATATTATTCAAAATCTGGTTGAGCTGGATGCTATCACCGATGTTGTGATCGTGGATACCGGTGCGGGGATTTCCGATGCAGTGCTTGAGTTTCTGGTTGCCAGCGGGGAGATTCTTCTTGTTACGACACCGGAACCAACCTCGATCACCGATTCTTATTCTCTGCTTAAGGCGCTTAGCCGGCATAGCCGATTTTCCTCAGAATACTCACAGGTTAAAATGGTAGCTAATCGTGTGGAAAGCCAAAATGAAGGACAGACCTTATATAATAAATTAGATGCGGTAGTATCCCGTTACTTAAAATTACCATTACAGTATCTTGGAGCCGTGCCCCAGGACAGTCAATTGGCTAAAGCAGTAATGCAACAGATGCCTATTTCCGTGCAGTCACCGTCCGCTAAATCGTCTCAGGCATATGAGGTGATCGCTACCCGGCTGATGAGCAAGGAAGAGGATACTAAGGTTCCGAAGCGGGGGATGGCAGCCTTTTTTTCCCATATAGTGACTGGAAAGAAATCATAAATGAGTGTGAAATAACATAAAAAACGGGAGAATCAAGAGTTGAACGGGAAGGTGGGTGAAGAGTTTATGTTATCAAAGTATGTTCAAGTGGGTAGTAAGTTAGAGATTCAGGCGGTTGAACGCGGTCAGGATTATGAATTGGCTGACAAGAGAACGGTATATCAGTCACAGGTTTATGAAATAGTTTCGGAGGATCGTTTGGAGATTATCATGCCAATGGAAAAGACCAAATTGATCATGTTGCCGGTAGATGCAGAGTATGATCTATATTTTTATACTGAAAATGGTCTTTATCAATGCTTTGCAAGGGTGGTCGATCGTTATAAAGATAATTATGTTTATCTGCTTCTGATCGAATTGACCAGTAATCTGCGCAAATATCAAAGGCGGGAGTATTATCGTTTTAGCTGTGCTTTGGAGATGAATTCCCGACCGCTTGAGAAAGAAGAAATTGATTCTTACGAGCAAAAAAGCCTTGATCTGTCACCTGGTTTGCCTCTGCAACGCAGTGTGGTCGTCGATATCAGTGGTGGTGGTTTGCGATTTTTGGCGAACTATTCATATGAACTGGAGATGATGATCGCCTGCCGTTATCATTTGGTCATTGAGGGAAAGAATAAAGAATATAATCTTTTGGGAAAGGTGTTGGAGGTCAGGGAGGTTGATAATCGTCCCGGCGTTTATGAACATCGTGTCCAGTATGTTGATATTAATACCGATGAACGTGAGGAGATAATCAAATTTATCTTTGAAGAGGAGCGTAAAACCCGAAAAAGGGAGCGAGGCTTTTGAAGCACAAATTACTTAATAGTTACGATTATGTTTATAATAGGTTATAAAAGGAATGAGATTGTGTAAAAGTGTATAAGCTAATAACAATAACTTAAAAACCACCAAAAAAGACAGGTGAATTTTTAATTATATTGGCAAAAAAATCAAAGAAATACTGTAAAAGTTAGGAAAAAGGCTACAATGATTACTATGCACGCATGTGAAGTGCGGGTTGTGCTATACTTTTAATCAGTAACATTAATCACTGAAATCACGATGAAAGAAGGCGAAATGAGAGAAGAGCTTAATAGGATAGTTGCAATCGCGAGTTCGACCGGCGGACCGCGGGCACTACAGACATTGATTTCTTCGCTTCCAGGTGATTTGGGTGTTCCGGTCTTGATTGTTCAGCATATGCCGGCCGGTTTTACGGCATCGTTGGCTGAACGCCTTAATTCTATTAGTCAATTGAGTGTAACCGAGGCAAACGATGGCGATGTGGTGAGACCCAATTGCGTATACTTGGCCCGGGGGGGTGTGCATATGAATGTTCGACGGGACGCCGGAAAGCATGTCATATATTACACAGAAGAACCGCCACGTGAGGGAGTCAGGCCCTGTGCCAATTATATGTATGAGTCACTTGCAACCTGTCGGTATGATGAGGTAATATGTGTGGTTATGACTGGAATGGGTGCTGATGGTACCAGAGGGATCGGTCATTTGATCCGATCAAAGAAGGTCTATGTGATCGGACAAAATGCCGAATCGTGCGCCGTGTATGGTATGCCCAAAAGTGCTATGACGGCCGGAATTGTTGATAAGGAATTGACCCTAAACCTGATTGCAAATGAAATAACAACGAAAGTGAGGCTACGATAAAATGGATGTAAGTCAATATTTAGAGATTTTTCTTGATGAAACAAAGGAACACTTGCAGAGTTTAAATACGCAAATTTTGAATTTGGAGCAGGAACCAGAGGATATTGATACCATCAATGAGATTTTCCGAGCCGCCCATTCATTAAAGGGTATGGCGGGAACGATGGGTTATAAGCGGATGCAGGCGTTAACCCATGAGATGGAAAGTGCTTTTAGCGAAGTGCGAAGTGGCAAGATTAAAATAAACAGTGATATGATCGACCTTTTATTCCAGTCACTGGATGCTTTAGAGGAATACCTTGATAATATTCAGCGTAATGCTGATGAAGGTGACAACGAAAATAAACACCTTATTAAAAAGCTTCAGGACATCGTTGTAAACGGTCTTGCGGAAGAAAGTGCCCCTAAAACGACTGCGACGGCGGCAAAGAAAAAGGCCACCCCTTCAAGCGAAGGAACAGAAAAGTGGATGGAAATCCCGCTTGGAGAAACCGAACAGCGGGTGCTTGCTATTGCTCAAAAACAAGGTAAAAATATCTATGGGCTGACCGTTAGCGTTCAGGAATCCTGTCTGCTTAAGGCAGCCAGAGCGTTTCTGGTTTTTAAAGCCGTAGAGGATCTGGGTGAGATCATTATGTCACAGCCCCCCACCCAGGATATTGAAGATGAAAAGTTCGACCTGTTTTTTAATTTGATCGTTATTTCAGAATATCCACTGGATAAGGTGATCGCGGCTGCCGAAGGCGTCTCAGAAATTGAGAATGTCCGTGGCGGTATATTGGAGATCGATGATTCGGGGATCGAAAACATAGACGATGTGGAAATGGAACTGATGAATTCTGACAGCATGATGCCGATGGAGCAAAATACTGGTAAATCGGGACAAAGTAACACCAGCCAAGGCGAGAAAAAGTCCTCCAAACCGGTGGTCAACCGTACCGTTCGTGTTGATATTGAAAAGCTGGACGTTTTGATGAATTTGGTCAGTGAGTTGATCATTGCCAAGAACTCATTGGTATCGGCCTCCAGTAGCGAAGAAACCTCGGCACGAAGTGGCGTGAATGAGCAGATAGAATATTTGGAAAGTGTTACCACTAACCTTCATGAATCGGTTATGAAGGTGCGAATGGTTCCGATTGAAAGTGTTGTAAATAAATTCCCCCGCATGATCAGGGATTTGTCTAAGAAATTAAATAAAAAGATGGATCTGTTTATGTCGGGTGAGGAAACCGAGCTTGACCGGACGGTGGTGGATGAGATTGGTGATCCGTTGATGCATTTATTACGAAATGCTGCCGATCATGGTCTGGAGGAGACGGCTGCCCGTATTCGTTCGGGTAAACCGGAAGCGGGTTCGATTTTCTTAGATGCATTCCAGGATGGCAATAATGTTGTGATCGAAGTGCGTGATGACGGCGCCGGTGTTGATGCGGAGGCGGTTAAGCAAAAGGCAATCGAACGTGGGGTTATTACCGCAGAACAAGGCGATAATATGACCGAAAAGGATATTATTGATCTGTTGTTCCATGCCGGCTTTTCTACGGCAGAGGTGGTTTCCGATGTGTCGGGCCGTGGTGTCGGGTTAGATGTTGTCAAATCTAAGATCGAAGCACTTAGTGGTGAAGTGGAAGTTAAGAGTAAAAAAGGCGAGGGCAGTACCTGGACCATTCGTTTGCCGTTGACACTTGCGATTATTCAAGCCCTGATGGTTACCGTCGGTGGAGAGAAATATGCCATTTCACTAGGCAGTATTCAAACTATTGAAGATATTAAGCCGGGCGACATAAAATATGTTCAGGCGAGCGAGGTTATCAACCTGCGTGGTATTGTCATTCCGATCATCCGGATGAGTCAGATACTGGATACTACCAGCAAGAAGGCTGATGATGAAGATATGGTAGTGGTTATCGTTAAGAAGGGTGACAAAATGGCCGGTCTGATTGTTGATGAGCTTATGGGTCAGCAGGAAATCGTTATTAAGTCACTTGGTAAATATATTAGTAAGTGTAAATTTATTAGCGGTGCCACCATTCTTGGTGATGGCGAGGTTGCATTGATACTTGATGCCAATGCGCTAATATAAAAATATGATAGCACGCACTTATTTTATCAGAAGGAGAATGACAAATGGATGAATTGAACCTTATGAATGAAACAACACAATTTATTGTTATACAATTGGGCGATGAGCAATATGGTGTGGACATCAAATACATTGATAATATTGTCAGGATGCAACATATCACTCGTGTTCCCAAGGTCCCAGAGTATCTTAAGGGGGTAATTAATCTGCGTGGTGAGGTTATCCCGGTCATGAGTATCAGGGTTAAAATGGACCTGCCGGTAGATGAAATTACTAAAAATACCCGGATCATCATCTTGAAATTAGAAGTACATGGTATCATAGGCATTATAGTTGATCAGGTCAAAGAGGTGGTAACCTTGGAAAATGAACAGATTGAGAAGGTGTCATATGATGGTAAAGAGGATAAGATTAATTATATCTTTGGCATTGGAAAATATGACGGCGGCCTGATTTCCTTATTAGATTTGAACGCGGTTATTATGGAGAGAGAAGTGTAGTAAGGAGAGAATGTATGGGCGATCTTAGTCTGGAAAAGATGTCGAATGAATACTATGATGTTCTCAAGGAGTTAGGGAACATCGGTGCCGGTAATGCGACGACAGCATTGGCACAAATGATTGGTAATAAGATAGACATGACCGTCCCACAGGTTAAACTGTTGGAGTTCTATGAAGTCGGCAGTCTGATGGGCGGCGAAGAACAAATTATGGCAGGTATCAGTTTGCAGGTGGAGGGAGACATTACCGGAAGCATTATGTTTCTCTTACATCAAGAGGCTGCCAAGCTTTTGATCAATAAATTGATGCCGGGCATGGGTGACGAGAACTCGATGGATTTTACCGAGATGGAATTGTCTGCCTTGAGGGAGGTCGGTAATATAATTGCCGGCTCGTATCTAAACTCCTTATCGGCACTGACTAATTTGGTGATTTACCCTTCGGTTCCGGAATTGGCGGTAGATATGGCAGGAGCTATCCTTAGTATCCCAGCCATCCAATTCGGGACGATTGGCGACAACATCTTACTGATTCAAACCCAGTTTGTCGGTGACGAGGTTTTAGAAGGATATTTTATTTTACTTCCGGATTTGGCCTCTTACAGTAAAATATTAGGATCCCTGGGAATTGTTATTTAGACCAAATAAATGCAACTTGGCTGAGGTGAGCAGGTAAATTGTTAAGGGAGCTGATATTAGATGAGTGAGATGATTAAGGTCGGAATGGCCGATTTAAAACTATGTATAGCACCGGACACGATAACCACACAGGGTTTGGGTTCCTGTGTGGGTATTGCTATCCGCGATCCAATCACCGGTGTTGGTGGACTGGCCCATATTATGTTGCCGGACAGTCAGGCGATCAAGAATAATAGTAATGTTCCTAAATTTGCCGATACCGGTATCGAAGAACTGGTACGACAGATTATTTCTAAAGGCGGTTCACGG
>JAITWD010000211.1 GCA_031285465.1 Lachnospiraceae bacterium | reverse complement strand
CACCAAATTCAATCCCAGTCATACTATATTTAAGTGCTTTAATGGTTTCGTATAATTTTACACTGGTCATAGCGGCAAGGGTTACTTGTGGCAATTTTAATTTTTCCATACTACACCTTCTTTTAATACCCCACCTTCATTAGGGTTAATTAAAAATTAACTTTAGGGAAACGCTGATTAATCAGTTTTTCCTTAGATGGCGCAATAGTCCCCTCAGCCGTCTGGCTAAATAGTGACGGTAATAGATACATTCGGCCTTTGCTTTTTTAAGCAGCAGAGGCAATCCATGGGGGCGCTGATTTATTTTTTGGTTCAACCGTTTACGTTCTTTATAATCGCGCAATTCCTGCCGACATTCTTCGGCACTAAATAGCCTCCCATGGCGATCCTGATAATGCCAGCCAGTGTAGATATTTTGTTCGGACGCCCAATAACCGTCGGAAACATTGTATCTGGCCCAATATTTGGGTGCGATGATATACTTGATCATCGTGCTGGTAAAAGCCGGAAAGTAGGCAAAGGACGAATTGGCAAGAAGAAGGTAACGGGCATTTTTTAATATGGCATAGTCGGTGGCAAGATCAAAGTTATAGGCGGGGATACCGGGCAGTATTTTTCCGGCTTCCCTGACATCGTTGGTAATGATCATAAATTCCATATCGGAACGGATGCGCCGCATATTTTTAATCCCACGCAACCAATAACTGCGACGCAGGTATAATTCTGGGCAATCAAGATAATCACTGCATCGCAAATGCAGGATACACAGGTTGTCACGACTGTATTCCATAGTGTCATATTCTTCCTTAACCTGTAACCATTCCCGAATCTGGTCTTTATATTTTATATAATAATCCTCACTCTGCATGTTTCCACTAAGCAGTGTCCGGTCCGCGATCCGCATCATCGCTTGATCGGTTCCGGTAATATAGCAGCCATGCAAAAGATCGTGACGCGAGTTACCAAGAAAAAGTCGTTCTTCCTTTTCACAGTAGATGGTCATGAAATCTCTTTTTTCTGCCTCAATACCATAATCAAGCTCCATAAAGTAAAGACCACAAGTACTATGGATATTATTAGCCATCGTATCCGCACCAAGGATGGCAAAGGGCAACTCCTGTTCCAGAGCGATACATCGGACGGTAACATAACAAAACAATTGATTGCCCAGACCTTGTCCCTTCAATAATTCGGTTCCTATCATGTTTGTTCCTCACTCCTGATTGTTGTTTCGACTAATTTTTCCTGATCAACTTTGTATACCATATCACATTTTGCAATAGTATTTAACCGATGGGCAATAATAACCATGGTTTTTTTGCCGTGAAAGCTATTAATGGCATCCATCACCGCCTTCTCGGTGTCAGTATCAAGTGCCGAGGTTGCCTCATCAAATACCAGAATTTCGGGGTTGTGATATAGGGCTCTGGCAATACCGATCCGCTGCCGCTGTCCGCCGGACAGACGCACACCGCGATCGCCCACGGTGGTGTTCAAGCCGTCAGGCAGACTTTCGACAAATTCCTTCATCTGTGCTTCGGCAAGCACGGTCCAGATCCGCTGCTCGTCAATTTTATCATGGTCGATCCCAAAAGCAATATTGTCACGGATCGATTCATCCACCAAATAGATGGCCTGAGGGATATAGCCGACCTGCGCCAGCCACGATTCATAGTTTTCAAAGATATCCCGACCGTCGCAGGTGATGGTACCCGATTGGGCGTGGAGCAGCCCCAGCAGGATATCAACAATCGTGGATTTACCTGCACCGGAGGCGCCGATGATACCCACCGATTTTCCTTTAGGAATGATCATACAGGCATCGGTAAAAATATTTTTATCGGTGTCTGGGTAGGCAAAGGTGATCTTATTGAGGGCAATGTGATCGCCAAGAGTTAATTTAGGCGAGCGGGATTTTTCCTTTTCCGCTGCCATATAGGCATCGGTTTTCATGCCCTCCTTTAGATTCCAGTACAGATAATCCAGACTGGGCTGGGTGTAAGAAATCTCCGCCACATAGGTATTTATCCGGGTAAAGCTGGGCATGATACGGATTGCTGCCATCCCAAAAATCCCCAGGGTGGTGATCAACTCCTCCATCTGACCACCACCGGTAATGTAGATTAAAATATAAGAAAAAAATCCGACGATAAAAGAGGTTTCGATCAGTAGTCGGGGGATATTATTATAAACGGCATAATTCCTTGCCACATTGGCACCCACCTTTCCGCTTTCATAATAATTGCGGATGAAAAACTCTTCACGGTTGAGCACCTTAACATCCTTCAAACCATAGATTGCCTGTATCCGCCATTTGGCGATCCGCGACTGGATTGCCTGATTCTGCCGGCCTATTTTATTAATCCTCGGTTTCAACACCTTAATGATCAATAAGGTCAAACAACCAAAGATCATTATGACAAATAAGGTCATTGCCCAATCATTTAATAAAAGGATAATAAACAGCAATGTGGAGACGGTCAGTTCACTTCCCAATTGTAGCAGTGCCAACAGAAGCGAAAAGCTTTGGGGGATATCGCTATCGGTCAGACGAAAAACGGTCGGAATATCTGCACCAAGATAGTCTTCATAAGGCCGGTTTAAAAATTCCCGCATGACCCTGCTGATCATCTTATTTCTTGTCTGGGTTATAAAGCTATTCTGGCGGTAGGTTAAAAACAGGCTGTAAATATTCTTGACGACAAAGATGATCATCAAGGTGACCAGCAGGATGGTTATAAGCTGTTTGTCACTTTGGATACCCAGAGCCTGATAAAGCTTCTCTAAAAACGGAACCTTAGAAATAAACCCATTCAATGAATCGGGATCCATTATTCCCTGGAGGATAGGCAACATCCCCGACACACCCAAAGTCTCCAGCATACCACCGATCAGGATCATAACCCCCAGCAGTAAAAATTTGCGTTTTTGTTTGCGATCAAGGATATATCTTAATTTGGCCAGTAAGCCGATCTTATCTTTTTCCATTAGTGAATAATTCCTCCGTGTAGCTTAATCAGTCCGTTTATTTCTCAAGGGTATCAAAAATTTATCATACATAACAACTATCCGGTAATATAATCCGGGCGAAAACAATAACGTATTCATTCTAACCCGGTCGCCACTGGTAACCCAGTTATGTCTGTAGGTCGCCTTTATTGTAGATCGTTCGCTTTTTACCATCCGTGCCAGACGTCGGGCATATCCCTTTTCGCCACTTCGCCTAAATTCAATATAGTAAAATAACATCCGTCGGTAAAAATAATAGCGCGACTTCTTTGCCAACTCATCCATTCCCAGATTGAGCAGATAATCGGTCTGTTTACGCCATATGGGGAGTTCAAAAGAAAAACGTCGTTCACCGACCTTTTTATTCATGATACTGCCCTGCCGATCCACGATATAATTATAGTATGGACGGTCAACATACACTACTCGCTTTGATCGTGACAATGCTTCGGTTGTATACATAATATCCTCTGAACTAACGCCTACCTCAAAAAGGAGGTCCGCAACGGTCGCTCGGTCAAACAGCTTACTCCAGACCGAAGGGTATATCCGGTACTGCTTGTGACCGCAAATATATATCTCCATTGCCTCCACGCCGGACAGACCGATCACCTGACCGGTAAAAATACCCGATACGGGCACGCTGTCCGTTCCCAGCTGCCTGAAGCCACATACCGCCACCTGCGCCTGACTCCCCCGCACTGCCTCCCGCATCGCCATATACATTTCCGGTTCAATATAATCGTCACCATCAACATAACCGATATATCGTCCGGTTGCCACTGCTAAGCCGGCATTACGTGCATCGGACAACCCACCATTTAATTTATGGATAACCTTGATCCGTTCATCCTTCCCGGCATACTCATCGCACAGCACTTCCGACCCGTCACTTGAGCCATCATCCACCAGAATAATCTCTAAATCATGGCAGGTCTGTGCCATGATCGACTCCACACAGCGTGGCAGGTATTCTTTTATATTATAAACGGCCACGATAACCGATACTAACCCAAGCTCTGTCATTTTCGTCCTCATCACACAACTATGCGCCCGTCCGCCGATATCTTGATCATTTTAGCGGTATGGATATCTTTGCACTCCTGATTATTGTACCATACATCTGGAGCAATGATACACTTGTCTTCATTTGCATTAATCCAGGATGCCCACCAGCTAAAGCTACTGTTGGCAATGATATTATGTTTACACTTACTCATCAGCATCATATCTAGAAATCCGGTATGTTCGGTGGTTTCCTCGATCAGACAGAAATTATCAGGCAATTCGGTCTCGCCTGCCTTACGGTAACGGGTCTCCAGCCAGTTCTTTGCCCACTTAAGATCATTGCTGAAAACATAAAGGACACAATCCGGATAACGGGTCTTCATGTAAGCAATCGCTGTTTCATAATATTCATCGGTACAGATTCCACCATAGACCTCATCGGCCAGCAGATAGTCCCCCCTGCGGATATGAACACTGATCGCCTCACTGTGTTCGATCAGATACTGATAGGTCCCGATATGCTGCTCCAGATCGTCGGGAAGCTGCATTGTGTTCCGTTCCGGGAAAGTAAAGGTCGCCCTGACCTCAGCCGCAATATCGCTAAAATATTTCTCACTTTGGAACCATCCGGTCAGATAGGCCGGATCATGC
>JAITWD010000181.1 GCA_031285465.1 Lachnospiraceae bacterium | reverse complement strand
GTATGTTGCCACAGACATTAGTATAAAATAATAATGGATCGACTATCTTATAGGAATATTCACCATTACAGCGAATAGCAATATCCACATCCAGACCAATCTTGGCATCGACCACCCGGAAGGGGATCGGACTGGCGGTCCCGTATTTATTGCCCATGATCTCTTTGGTATTAAAATAATAGACCCGCTGATCCTTAGCCGTATCACCACCAAAGGTAAAACGCTTGCCGATCGTGCTGAAGGTCCGCTTGATATTTTCACCCAGATTGCCATATAGTAAACTTGGCTCTGAGGAGGTGTCATAGGTAAATTCGCCGGCTTCGGCACAAAATTCCACCACCTTACCCTGATCAACGATGATCATACACTGACCTTCATTGACCGCAACGATCGAACCGTTACTGATAATGTTATCCTCGGCTTTTTTATTGTTACCGCGTTTATCACTGACCCGCTTAATCCCCTTGGTTACCAGGATATCAGCATCCAGCGAATCACAGTAAAAATACTCACGCCATTGATCGGCGACCACACCACCAACCGCACCGGTAAAAGCTTGTATCAGACCCATCTTTAATTCCTCCTGTATGTAGTTACTATTTTCCCCATTTGGTCTATTATAGCTTTTTTGCATTTGATTGTCTATAATTGATGTTGCTAAACCGCCGAATGCTCGGTAATATCAACGCCCTGATCAGCCTGATGCTGATATTATCATGCTTTACCCTGCTCAAAGGCGATGCTACTGGTAATGTTCCGCCGGCGAGCGCCACAATAATAAATCCAGTGATCCTATCGGCTACAACGATTCTCACAGAAAATCATTTCCCCTTCGCCTTCCTTGCTCTCTTGATGTCGATAGCCGACCAGATACACCCACCGATCATTATCTCCATCCTCCTTCGTCGTATTTTGTCTTATTATAAGCTGTTATAGGTCTTATTTCAACTTAATAGTGCCTGCAACCAATCAAACGGGTTGAACAATCCCTCTATGTCCCACTCGAACGATGGCACGATCACGATATTATGGTCGCTATAAATGCCACTGCTCTGATACCTTTCGGTTTCCGCAAAGCTGGCGGCCATATACCGGATTTCTCCCCTGGTGTCATAATTGTCTGCAAGGTGACTGACGCCGATAAAATCTGCCTGCAGGGAATCGGTTCTTTTGGTGGCAGCAGTAAGCAGAAGGGGATATTTTATCGCTTCACTGTTGTCCTCAGAATAAATATAGATCAAGCATGAGTACATATACAATTCTCCATCCGCCAATCGATAATGTTCAAAGGTAAGGTCGTTAACCGCTTCACCAAAGTGTTCCATTACATACTCCCTCACCTGTGCGGATGTACCTTCCCAATCGTCAAATGATGCCCCCTCCTGTTCCTCTTTTTCCCTGACCATACAGAATACTTTATTGAACCGGTCATCTCCGGAAAATGAAAGCACTAAGGAACCATATTCATTATATCCGTAATACCATTCGTACGAAGTGTAAAATCCAAACTCTGGCATGGAATATCCATATCGCTGATCGGTGGGCAGGTAAAAGGGTTGATCAGCGGACAATTCGGCACCGGCCAGGATAAGGTTGGGGTCGCCGCTCAAATATGGATTCTGTTCAATTAATGTGGTATATAAAGCTTGATCCCCCCATAGTTTACCGGCTATTTTCATCAGACTATCCCCCCTTTCAACCCGGTAGGTCCGGGGAACGAACAGCTCAAGATATTCTCCCGAGCTGGGTACCCTTCCTTCTAAAGGATGTTGATCTTTTCTACCATATACCCTATCTAAAAAGTCCCACACCTCCCCGTCTTGTTCTGGGATAAAGTCATCAGCTTTAACCCGCTGGGACAATTCCAACACATATTCCGCTTGTATTTGCAGACATTTTTCCCAGGCATGATAAAGAAGAGCTTGTTTCTGTACCCGACACAATTGCGCCGAAGCGAAATAAGCAATTTCTGTGCCTAGATTTTGTACTTGAACGGTTGCTTTGCCAGCGTTAATAGACATGCTAAATATAACGATAAGGATGGAATACATCAGGAACACCGATTTAAGTTGGGCGCATAAGACACTTTTCATTTGTAAATATCCTCCTGATCGGGACCGTTTTTAATGTAAGGCTTGACCCTAACGGAGCGTATGATTTTAGGGAATAGCCTTAGTTTATACCGGTTAAGTATCAGAATTATTTCATATTTGCATCATATTTGCATCATTTCATAATTTTCCGGTTGGTCGCCCCACCCCTAAAACTGCATCCGATGGATCCGCCGATAGGCGAGCAGATAAAAAAACAGCCCGGTAAGCAGGTTAAGGATCAGTCCTCTGGGGATCATCCACCCCTCCAGTGGCTGTGCATTAAAGGTAGTATAAGCAAAGGTATAGTAGGAAAAGGAAAACTTAGATACCACCGTCGCAAAAAACTGATTTACCAAATTATCAACCAGTAAAAAGGAAAAGGCCGCGCATAAGGTAACCGCCATACTGGGGGTATATAGTGCCAGTAACACCAAGCCGATACAGATAACC
>JAITWD010000168.1 GCA_031285465.1 Lachnospiraceae bacterium | reverse complement strand
CTACGCGCGCGCTCTGTTTTTTGTTCATATTGCACAGCAATAATAAAAGCATACAAGTGACCCGAATCCAAAGTATAATGATTCCACAATTTCACTAATTTCCCCTTTTCTTTTGGGATGATTTATTGTATAATACACCCATAGGTGTCATAAAGCATATCCATCACAAATCTTGTTTTACCTTCCCGTAGGCGGATCACACAAGTAAAAGCACTATTTCAAGCAAATTTCACAAATATTTCAAACGGATAGGAGTTTATATGAGAGAAAAATACGAATCATTAGCACTTGCCGATTTAAAGGCGATTGCCAAAGCCAGAGGGATGCGCGGAACCTCTCTGTTGAAAAAGGCCGACCTGATCGATGTGATGCTCAAAGAGGACGAAAAGGATAAAGTCGAGAAAGAACGTCTGGAGCGGGAGCGTATGGAGCGGGTAGAACGAGAGCGTACTGAACGGATGGAAAAGGAACGCTCGATGCAGCGGATGCGTCATGATCGGAATGAATCCGACCGACCGGACCGAACCGAGCGGGTGGAGCGTACCGAGCGGCCGGACCGAACCGAGCGGGGGGAGCGCACCGAGCGACCGGAACGTACCGAGCGGCCGGAACGCACCGAACGATCGGAGTCATATGACCGATCCGAGCGTAATGAGCGGATGGAGCGTACCGAGCGACCAGAACGGCGGGAAGAGGAACGTTTCCAGTCCGATTTAGACAGTGGGATCATTGCCAGCGGGATATTAGAGGTGATGCCGGACGGATATGGCTTTATCCGTTGCGAGAATTACCTGCCCGGTGATAAGGATGTTTATGTTGCCCCCAGCCAGATCCGCCGATTTGGTCTTAAGACCGGCGATATTTTGGAGGGTAGCACCAGGGTTAAATCTCAGGGGGAGAAGTTTGCCGCCCTTTTAATCGTTAAAAGTATCAATGGTTATTCACCGGAGGTGGCTACCGCCCGTTATAATTTTGAAGATATGACGCCGATATTTCCTAATAAGCGCTTACATTTAGAGATGCCGGGAGCCAGTGTTGCCATGCGGATCATGGATCTGGTCAGTCCGGTGGGCATGGGACAGAGAGGTATGATCGTTTCCCCGCCCAAGGCCGGTAAGACCACCCTGCTTAAGGATGTAGCTAAGTCTATCAAGCGTAATTCACCGCATATTCATTTGATCATCCTATTAATAGATGAGCGCCCGGAAGAGGTTACCGATATCAGAGAAGCCATTGAAGGGCCTAATGTCGAGGTGATCTATTCCACCTTCGATGAGTTGCCGGAGCATCATAAAAGGGTGTCGGAGATGGTGATCGAGAGAGGACGCCGTTTGGTTGAGCATGGAAGGGATGTGGTGGTTCTGATCGACAGTATCACCCGCTTGACCAGAGCATATAATCAGGTGGTTCCGCCCAGCGGACGAACCCTGTCCGGTGGTCTTGATCCGGCGGCATTACATATGCCTAAGCGGTTCTTCGGCGCGGCGCGTAATATGCGCGAAGGCGGATCGTTGACCGTGCTGGCGACCGCATTGGTGGAGACCGGAAGTAAGATGGATGACGTGGTTTATGAAGAGTTTAAAGGGACCGGTAATATGGAACTGGTACTGGATCGTAAACTTTCTGAGCGGCGACTTTTCCCGGCGATCGATATCCCCAAATCGGGTACCAGGAGGGAAGACCTGTTACTGGCTACCGATGAGCTGGAAGCGATCAATATTATGCGGAAGGCACTGAATGGGATGAAGCAGGAAGAGGCAACCGACCGGATTTTAGACATGTTCTCCAAGACGAGAAATAATCAGGAATTTGTAAATATGGTCAAGAAAATAAAATTAATATAAGCATAAAAACTTTAAAAAAAAGCTTGCCAGACCCATAAAGCTATGGTACACTTAGTGAGGTTGTTTTCGGGCGGCTTATCAAGTGCTGGTTTTTAGTGCCAAGTTCTGTTTAGCGGTGTTAAAGCGGTTTACAGGGCGCGGATGCTTAGAAGTGAGATGACCATCAGATGACTAAATCAAAAAAGTTCCAGTTAAAGATAATTAACCGAGAATTAAATAGTGAGGTGAAGAAATGAAAGAAGGACTACATCCCCAATATCATCAGGCGAAGGTAACCTGCAACTGTGGGAATACATTTGAAACGGGCTCAACAAAAGCAGAGATCCACGTAGAAATTTGTTCCGCATGTCATCCGTTCTATACCGGGCAACAGAAGGTGGCACAAGCCCGTGGTCGTATTGATAAGTTTAATCGTAGATACGGTGTGGAAAACAAATAGCTTGAAAAGGGAAAGGTTGAGGTGGCACATCTCAACCTTATTTTTGTTTCATAGTAAAGTACATTCCATGAATAACCTCCGGTAATTGAGTGGCCGGAGAAAGGAAAGGATTTATGGCTGGAAAGAAAAAAAGTCTCTCCTGCGGTGTGGGTGGCCAGGCCGTGTTGGAAGGGGTTATGATGAAGCATAAGGATGAGTATGCGATTGCCGTTCGGAAGCCGGACGGCGAGATAGAGGTGGAAATCGATATTTTCCGTGGTATATTGGCGGGCAAAGCGATAAAAGAGTTCCCCTTCATCCGCGGAGTTTTTAATTTTATCGATTCGATGGTCCTGGGAATGAAGACCATCACCTATTCAGCATCTTTTTATGAGGATGAAGAGGCTGAAGCAACGGCGGTTGATAAGGTGACCGACAAGGTTTTCAAGGATAAGGCGGAGAAGGTTTTGCTGGGGCTGACGACGGTTTTTTCGGTCGCACTGGCACTGGGGATTTTT
Organism: Lachnospiraceae bacterium; assembly: GCA_031285465.1. Taxonomy (GTDB): domain Bacteria; phylum Bacillota; class Clostridia; order Lachnospirales; family Lachnospiraceae; genus UBA935. The sequence continues at coordinate 3,005 of JAITWD010000168.1, read as the reverse complement.
GTGCTGTTACCTTTTTTTATCTCCAACTGGATGAAGAGCTTTATCCGAAATGCTTCACTGGTGGCGATTTTAGAAGGGGTATTAAGGATTGTTATTTTCCTGGCCTATGTGTCGGTGATCAGTTTTATGAAGGATATCAAACGTCTTTATAGCTATCATGGCGCGGAACATAAATGTATCAACTGTATTGAGAAGGGGCGGCCACTGACCGTCAGGGATGTTATGAGAAGCTCCCGCCTGCATAGGCGCTGTGGGACCAGTTTTATGTTTTTCGTGATCTTTATCAGCATTTTTATCTTTTTCTTTATCCGGGTGGATAATATCTGGTTGAAGAGCCTGACCAGGATCGCCCTGATGCCGGTTATCGCAGGCATTTCTTATGAAGTGATCCGGTGGGCCGGACGCAGCGATAATTTTATCGTCCGGATCCTGTCAGCACCGGGGATGTTGATCCAGCGGATAACGACGAGAGAGCCGGATGAATCGATGGTCGAGGTAGCGATCAGGGCGGTCGAAGCAGTTTTTGACTGGAAAGCCTATCAAAAGGAAACCTTTGGCTATGATATTGATGAGCAATGGATGAACGATCATGATGATAGTATTGGTAGCGATGACGATAGTGATATAGAGTCGGGAGCGGATCAATAACGATGGATTATCGAACACTATATGAATGGGGCAGTGACCGGCTGTTATCGGCAGGTATCGACGAGGGCCGATTGGATGCCCGTTTATTATTGGAGGCGGTCTGTCGGACCGGAAAGCATGATCTGTTGGTGCATGGCGACCGGGTGGTATTGCCGGAGCAGGAGAAGACCTACGCCGATCATATTGACCAGCGGAGAAGCCGTAAACCGTTACAGTATATCCTGGGCTATCAGGAATTTATGGGGCTTAGGTTTATTGTGACACCACAGGTGTTGATTCCGCGTCAGGATACCGAAATACTGGTGGAGGAGGTTCTGCGCTATCGGCACGATGGACAGGCGATCTTAGACATGTGTACCGGTTCGGGCTGTATTTTGCTGAGTGTATTGAATTATTCCAATAATTGTCGCGGTATCGGGGTGGATAGTTCGCCCGCGGCACTGGCAGTGGCGGCGGACAATGCAGATCATCTTAACTGTACGGCCGAGTGGCTTTTGAGCGATCTGTTTACGGCGGTGACCGGACGCTATGATATTATTGTTTCCAATCCGCCCTATATTCCGCGGGCGGTTATTGATGGGCTGATGCCGGAGGTCAGAGATTACGAGCCGATGGTAGCACTGGATGGGGAAGAGGATGGTCTGGCTTTTTACCGGCGGATCGTGGCACAGGCGGGCGATTTTTTATTGCCGGAGGGTCGACTCTTTTTGGAGATAGGCTTTGATCAGGCCGAGGCGGTGACCGGGATGATGGTCGCGGCGGGTTATCTTGATGTGACAGTGACGCAGGATCTGTCCGGGCTTGATCGGGTGATCGGAGGACGGATCAAGGGAAACATTGATTAAGTCGGGATTTCCCAAGTAATGCCAGGTTTGGCAGTTTCGCAGATTTCATCTGCGAAAAGCATGGGATTAGTTTGAAAAATCATAGATTTTTCAAATTTTTATTCTGGCAGTTTCGCAGATTTCATCTGCGAAAAGCATGGGGATTAGTGTGAGCAATAGCACACGCAAATTTGTGTCTGCGGCCCAAGGTTTGCAGGTACTGGAAAGGCATGGTTATTAATGTGTTTGATCGTTTGGAAGATTTATTGATCAGATTTGAAGAGATTCTGGGGGAATTGAACGAACCGTCGGTGGTTGGTAATCAGGATCGTTTCCGGCGTTTGATGAAGGAACAGAGCGATCTGACTCCGATCGTTACGGCCTATCGGGAGTATAAGCAGTGTCATCAGGATGTGACCGATTCGGTAGCGATGCTGGAGGAAGAACACGATGACGAGATGCGCGCCATGTTAAAGGAAGAATTATCCGAGGCGAAAAAGCGGATCGAGGAACTGGAGAATGAGTTGAAAATCCTGCTGTTACCTAAGGATCCCAATGATGACAAGAATGTCATTGTCGAGATCAGAGCCGGCGCCGGTGGTGATGAAGCGGCCCTTTTTGCCGCCGAAATGTACCGGGTGTACGTTAAGTACGCGGAAGGTCGGCGCTGGGGGATTGAGACCATCAATCTGGATGAGATCGGCATCGGCGGGGTCAAGGATGTCAGCTTCATGATCAACGGGCAGGGTGCCTACTCCCGACTTAAATATGAAAGCGGGGTCCACCGGGTCCAGCGGGTGCCCGAAACCGAGTCGGGCGGCCGGATCCATACCTCAACCATTACGGTGGCGATCATGCCAGAGGTGGAAGAGGTGGAGGTGGCCCTGGATATCAATGATTGTAAGTTTGATGTCTTCCGGGCATCGGGAAACGGTGGTCAGTGTGTCAATACGACCGATTCGGCGGTCCGTCTGACCCACTTGCCGACCGGTATCGTCATTTCCTGCCAGGATGAAAAGAGTCAGCTTAAAAATAAAGATAAAGCATTGAAGGTCCTGCGTGCCAAGCTGTATGAGTTAGAGCAGGAGAAGCAGCACGATGCCGAGGCGCAGCTACGCAAAAGTCAGGTGGGTACCGGCGACCGTTCGGAGAAGATCCGGACCTATAACTTTCCGCAGGGACGGGTGACCGATCACCGGATCAAACTGACCTTACACCGGTTGGATGGGGTGATGAATGGCGATTTGGAGGAGATCATTGACAGTCTGATCGCTGCCGATCAGGCGGCCAAATTAAGCCGGCTAAATGAACAGGGTTGATTGGTAAAATGGTAAATAATGAAAATAAATGGTAATTATTTACTTATTCCCTTTCATTTTCTTTTGATATATTAAATAATCGCTGTTTGTTCTAAGATGCACACAAAATATATAAATAAACTGTGTGGGCAGAACGTAGAATTGTTGAATGTTAAACTGGTGGTACATATAGTGACCACTGGGCTTTGAAGGGTTAAATCTCTGTTATAAAAAC
>JAITWD010000151.1 GCA_031285465.1 Lachnospiraceae bacterium | reverse complement strand
CCATGATGATGACCGCCTTCTTATCAATATAACGACCAATACGGTCAATCGTTTCCGAAGTAGAGAAATCGGTCAGTTCATAGTCGATAAAGATCAGATCATATGTAGTGCTTTCCAGCAAAACATCCACTTCGGTAATACCGGCAACGGTATCGGATGGTATCCCCAATTCGTCGGTAATACTTTTTAACCGCTCCCGGACCACCTCGTCCGGCCCGGCGATCAGGATCCGCCGATGTTCCAGGGCGGTCCGGTCGAAGATGAGCGGGTTTTGCGCTGTGGTGGGGGTCAGGCCGACCTCAAAGATAAAGGATGAACCGGAGCCGAGCGCCGATTCCACCCAGATGGTGCCCCCCATTTTTTCGATAATACTCTTGGAAATGGCAAGTCCCAGTCCGGTCCCCCCATATTTTCGGGTAATACCGCCGTTAGATTGCTCAAAGGCATTGAACAGGCGCGCACTCTGTTCATCGGTCATCCCGATCCCGGTATCGCGCACGGTAAAGCGTAAAACTGCAAGCTGGTTCTGCGGTGCAAGCGTTTCGACCGGTTCGCTTTGCTGCGCAAGCATTTCGGCCGGTGCGTTTTGCGGTGCGATCGTTTCGACCGTCAGGGTTATCCGACCGCCTTCCGGGGTGAATTTGGTGGCGTTGGAGAGCAGGTTGGTGATGACCTGTGACAGACGCAGATCATCGGCAATATAATTAAGGCTCATCGCACGCTCTAAGATGACGGCAAAACGCTGGTGTTTATTTTCCATACTGCCAATCGTGATATTGCTGACCTTTTGTAGCATTTTCTCGATATTCATCGGGAGATTTTCAAACTCAAATTTACCAGCTTCGATCTTAGCCATATCAAGCACATCATTAATAAGACATAAGAGGTGATCGGCGGAGGTTCCGATGGTGGAGAGGCAGTACCTTAGCTTGGAGAGATCGTCGGTATTTTCCGCTATTTTAGTCATACCGATAATAGCATTCATCGGAGTACGCATCTCGTGGCTCATGCGTGAAAGGAAGTTGCTTTTTGCCGATGCCGCCTCCTGCGCCTTATCCTTTTCTTCCATTAAATCGGTGATCTCGACCGCGATCACCAGGATACTATTGTCGCCCGGTCGGTTGAGGGTGATGTCCTTGATCATTACGGACAGACAGATATCATTTATCCACATGGTCGCACTACTGTTGGGGTTATTCATCAGTGAAGCGGTCAGTTCATCGAGGTTTTCCGCAGTGTCACAGGTATCGCACAAATGCTCCAGAAAGTAGCGGCCGGACATATCACCAAACCACTCAAAGAAGCGTTGGTTACGGAAATAGACCTCGTAATCCTTATTCATTATGAAGACGCTTTCCGGAATGCTGTTGAGGTAGAGTACCGTAGCATCCAGGGTGTCATTGATCTGAGTAATAACCTTACGGATGTCTCCCTTGAAAAGGGAGGCGTCGTTTCGGACATCGAGCCGGCCGACGATCGCAGCGCTAAACAGCTCGTCGACGCTTTTGATCATGTTCTGGTAAACCACACTCATATCATTGACGGCATGGGCAAGGGTTCCGATCTCACCCTTTTGTTTCAAGGCGGAGGCCAAGGTAGGAGCATAGATATTGCCATCGGCCAGTTCGCGGGCGGTTTGGGTCAGACTGAGCATCGGCGTGATGACCAGGCGCTTAAGATACAGATAGATCACTAGGATGATCATCGCCAGCGAACCGAAGATCACAAAATTGAAGAGGGCAGCGGAGCGGGTCATTTCACTACGCATACTGTCCAGGTCGATGTCGGTGCCGAGGATGGCAATAACCTCGCCATCACTATTAAGGATGGGAGCATAGGCAAAGTAAAGCTCGCCATAGCCGCCCGAATAGTATGCCACCTCATCCATCGGTTTCTTGGTCGCATAGATTTCGTTAAGGACCTCCTCGCCAATGGTCAGGGTTCCCAGACCATCCACATCGGGGCTGTCATAGATGCCGGTATCTTTGGCGTCATAGATATATGTATAAAGAACATCGCCCGACTCACTGCGCAGTCCGGTATCGGCCATAACATAGACAAAGCTTGAGTGGCTCAGTTCCTTTAGTTCCTTTAATTCGTCCAATGTGGTCCAGTATTCGTCATCCTTATAGGCCGCCATACTTTCATGGAAAGCGGCCAGACTATTAAGCAAAGCTTCCTGCTCCTGCCCGGATACGCCGGCTTCCTGAAGCGCAAACAATGCCTCCCGCTCAAGGTGAAACTTAAGCTGCCGCTGTTTAAATTCATCATCTTCAGCGCGTAGGATATTGACATAATTCTCAATGCTGTCCGGGTTGATGATCTTAGAGATGAGAACATTGGAGAGGAGCACCCGCTCGCTAAAGCTTTCCTCGTACAGGCGGCGGATATTATTCCGGTTAAGCAGACTGACGAAAATGGCCGTTATCAGAATAAAAACAACCAAAACCGACAGGATTTGAACATTGACTTTATGATAAAACCGTATCTTTTGTCGCATCACTTCCCCCTGGCTATCCATTCATTTGTTTAAGTATACTATGACGGTAAAAGACTGTCAATTACCGTTACCTCGAAGGGACAGGGAGGGTGGTGGAAAGGGTGGTAACCGATATGATAATTGACAGTGACAATTAGGTTATGATAGAATTGTGCTAGGTTTTCGTGCGTTATCATTGTGACATTGACAATAGCGTCTACCCAATGGACAAATTGATGATTTGAAACAGAAATAATGTTAATAATCACACAATGAATGGAAAGGTATGAAGAAGTTTGAAAAATCATAGATTGCTCAAATTCTTATTTAGGCAGTTTCGCAGATATGATCTGCGAAATGCATGGGATTAGTTTGAAAAATAAAGCGAAGGAGATTTATAAAAATGACTAACGCAAGAGCTGGAAAAAAGGTCGGTCGGGAATCGGGAAGAGCCGCTGATTTCCAATGGGGAAAGATTATTGGTGTAAAGTGCCGGAGGATTCTTACGCTAATGGCTTCAATTGTTCTTATTAGTATATCGGTTGCCGGCTGCGGTCAGGAGTCCGACCGGTCGGCGGTTGAGCGACCGGGAAAGAGCACTGAGTGGACGGCGGAGACGGTTGATCTGCCCCCCTATTTGTCGGTAAGTGGTGAAACGTCATTTGGCGATGACTTTTATTATATAGGTTATACTGGTACTGAATCGGCGTTTGAGGCGAAGATCTACCGGATGGATATGGGCGAAGCAGCACCGGTACCGGTCGAGCTTCCCTATCGGTCGGATCAGGACCTGGATCGGGAAGAATACCTCGATCTTGCCATCGATGCCGAGGGTAATCTGGTGCTGCTGACCGGTCAATCGGCGGTGAATGGCGGTGACCCTGCCATTACCGATGTGACATGGAAGCGGATCGATCAGGAGGGGGGCGTGGTGGCTACCGGATCGGTGATGGAATATTTTGCCGATACTGCTTATCCGGTGCCCACCGGTATGGCGATCGATGGTGCGGGCAATCTTTACTTTTATCAGGGCAAAATCCTGGTGGTGGTGGATAAAGCCGGCGCTCTGCTAATGGAAACAACCGTGGAAAACGATATTACATCCATCTTTACCGATCAAAGTGGTGCGGTTAATCTACTTGCCTTTAATGTGAATATCAACACTATGGAGGTTTACACCATCGATCCGGTCGCCGGAGCGGCGGAGCTTAGCTATAGCCTGCCCCAAGGTGAAGTTTATTTTGATGTGGTAGGCAATGACGATGGTAATTTAGTCCTTATTTCCGATCGGGGTGTCTACGATTTTTTAGTGGATACCCAGGCGATAAACACCCGCTTAGAATGGTCGAGTATAAATATTTCCACCGATTATATGGGGCGGTTTTTACCCCTTAGTGACGGACGGATGC
>JAITWD010000130.1 GCA_031285465.1 Lachnospiraceae bacterium | reverse complement strand
ATGCACAAGTAGCGCGAGATCGTGCCAATAAGAACCTTGAAGTGGCGACGGCCAGCCAGCTTAGAACTATTGAAGAGCAAAGAGCGGACTATGACCGACAACTTGAGATGCTGGAATTGGAGATAGAACTTGCCGAAATAGATCGGCGGGCAATAAAGCCGCCGGAAGGATCAAGCAATCAAATAATCGCTAATTACGGTGGCAGGATCATTTCGGTGGATAAAAGGATCGGGCAGTACGCCGGAGTGGGCGAGCGGATTGCCATAGCCGGGGTGGAGAGTGGTAGGTTTATCTGTACGGTGGCCGTTCCGGAAGAAACGGCGAGGTTCATTGAAATCGGCGACACGGCATCGGTTCGCCAGTCGGGTTCAGACAAGCCGCTGGACGGATTGGTTACCGACATCGTGCTTGAAGGTGATACGCTTTTACTCAAACTGACGCTGGTGAGCGAAGAACTTAATGGTGGTGAGTATGTTCAGGTTAAGTTTACCAAGCAGAGTATGGAATATGATGTGGTTGTGCCGGCAGAAGCGGTTATCAGCGATCCGGTTTCCAGTTATGTGTGGGTACTGGAGTCCAAACGGGGAGCACTAGGCATGGAGTATTACACACGCAAGGTTAATGTGCTTATCGCCGATAAAGACGGTTATTATACGGCAATCTCGGCAGGGCTTGATAATTATCAGCCGGTGGTCCTTAGCTACGATAAAGAACCGGTGGTCAATGGGCGGGTCAGTCGGATGGAGTGAGGGGCAAGAGCTTGTCCGGACCGGCAAAGTGGGGTATACTTTTATTGAGCAAGCTATTGAGCAATATTGTAAAGATAAATATTGTAAAGATAAATATTGGAAAGATATAAAAGGTGCTCATGAGGAGAATAACGATGGACAAAGGCTTCTGGGATTCGCAGATAGAATATCTGCGTTCCACACGGAAACAAATGTGGAATGACGACTACTTTGAATTTTTGGTTAAGGTGGTCTGGAAATTGGATCGACCAATAAAGATTATCGACTTCGGCTGTGGTTACGGATTTTTGGGTTTAAAGCTGTTGCCGTTGCTACCCAGGGGCAGTAGCTATACCGGCTTGGATACCGGCGAAGCCTTATTGCAGGAGGCGCGGGGTATCTATGAACAATTACCCTACCGGTCGGATTTTTTATTGGAGGATATTACCGCTTTTACCCCGAAGCCACAGTATGATCTGGCGATATGTCAATCGGTCCTGCGTCATCTTCCGGATGCTGTGGGCGTCTTAAAAAGGATGATCGATGCGGTGGTTCCGGGTGGGCTGGTGATATGCATAGAACCAAATCGGGCGATGGAAGAAGCCGGATTTTATTCTAATGGCACTAAAGAGGAGGCTATCGATCGGATGGTCACCCGCAAACAAAGGTGGGATGCCGAGCAATCGGCAGGGGGAAGAGATTATCAGCAAGGAATAAAGGTGCCAGTCTATATGCAGGAGTTGGGACTGGAGAAGGTGGAGGTGCGGATCAATGATTTTGTCGAATTACTCGATCCCTCATCCCGATCAGGAGGTGAGAACCGGCCGGATCGGTTAGAACTGCTTTTTAAGGAAAGGGGCATAGCGCCTGAGGGAAAGGTAGAAAATATCTTTGCGGTCAATGCCCGTTGCCACATGATATCCTATGGTTATAAATCAGATTTTTAGTCTTTTATCATTTTCACAAATGGAGGATACAATAGTGAAAAATGTGTTATTAAGTGCAGATGGACAACTTTCGGTTTATTCGGTTCCCGACACAGTAGCTGATAACTTAGAGGATTACTGTATAGAATTTTGTGGTAAATGGTTGCAAACCTGTCCCGATGCTTTAAAGTATCGCATAAACGGAATTCTTTGTTACAATGAAGATGATTTTGTGGAATACTTAAATTTATGGGTTTTCCCTGATACGCCCTCCCGATTAATTGAAACGCTTGATGACGTTTGGGATATATCGGACGTGCCGAATGAGTATAAGGAATGTGAATGGTTCAACTTTTAGTTTTCACTTTCGCATTAATGAACATGATTGCATCTTTTCTTTAAACTATTTTTCTTTAATCCATTTTTCTTTAACCATCGCCCAAACCAAGTCTACCCGATATTAAGGATGATACCATATTCGCAAGCTCATATGATATCATTGCACACTCGCTTCGCTCGGCGCCGATATAATGTCTATCGACGACATTATACCATCTGCACATGACCGGAACAACGATGAGGGTCACTTTTTGCTGCCCTTTTGCGAACCGGTGAGCGGTAACAAGGTATAAAGTGCCGGGTGGTTGGGAACATTTCTAGGGAAGACAATGATTTGATCAGCGTTTCCTTTAGATAGCGATGGACTATAAGGATAAAAATAAAAAGATGGCTGACAATAAAGGAAAATAGGAGGAAAACGGGTAATGGCATGGGAGACCGACCGCAGTGAGCAGGAAACAGATGGTGATGGTGAGCAGTATCATCGGCCCTCTATGGCGGAGTTGTCGATGAAGTATCCGGTGGGAAGCAGGGCATTTGGCGAAACGGTAATGGGTTACCGCCATACGGCGAAGGAGAGTGCACTTTATTTAGCCGACGGTAAATGGAAACCGATCTGAGTGGAGATTATCGGTGACGGACGATTATTTTGGAAAAGGTTGTATTCGAGTGGTGGTTTTTTGTGCTATAATGGATAAATATTGTAACGTATGAAGTTACTGTATATTAGCGCCTAAATCTACAATACGCACGGGAGTTATCATGAAAGACATCATCCATCGAATATTGGAAGGAGAATTTCATCCTGATCCGGGCACGCTGGAATTTTCCAATGCCACCATCCAACTTGAATTAAAAGCCGGCGAAGACTACGAAGGCTTTTTTGAAGTTTACGGACCAACCGGACGTTTTACCGAGGGCTATGTTTATTCGAACAGCCTGGAAATGGAATGCCTGACCGATCGGTTTGTCGGTGCGACCGCGGAAATAGCCTTTTGTTTTCATACCCAGACGCTGGAGGAGGGTGAAACGGTACAGGGAGAGTTTACGATCGTTTCTAATCATGGCGAGTATGGGTTGTCTTATATTGCCACTATTATCCCTAAAGAGATACCTTCCAGTCTGGGTCCGATCCGGAATCTTTTTCATTTTGCCAATCTGGCCAAAACCAACTGGGAAGAGGCGGTCAACCTATTTTATAGCGAGGACTTCGCCCGTTTGATCAGTCGGCATGAGCGTCACTTTTACTCCCTATTTCGCGGACTGTCAGGCGGTGACAGCCGGTCCGGATTGTTTGACCGTACCAATAGTTTGGATATATCCGCCCATCATAGCATGATTGCCCGACCATATAAGAATCGGCAGACGGTCGAGGAATTTTTGCAGGCGATCCGGAAGAAACAGGCGATCGAATATCTTATTCGTGGAACGGGCACTAAAACGGTAGGAAATCTGGAGGTCATTGAGGCGAACGATCGAGCGGGCGAGGGCTGTGAGGTCATCATCGAAGCGGGCGATCGAACGGCGGAGTATTCATTGTCCATCCATCGTAATGGCTGGGGGTATACCCGTTTGGCTATCGAAATCCAAGGGGATTTTATCGGAACCGATAAAGAGATGATCAGGGAGGAAGACTTCCTGGGGAATTTTTATCGTCTTCCTTTTTATATTTATCCGCAGTGTCTCCATGCCGGTCATAACTGGGGGAAGATAGTCCTTTATAATGCTGATAGCGCTCATACGATAAGTGTTCGGGTGGACCATAAAAGCGTGCCGGTTAAAGGAAAAAAGCGCCGTCTTTTGGGTAACCGCGGGTTGTATGAACTGATGGAGTGTTATGTTGCTTTTCGGGCGAAAGGTATCAGTGCATCGGTGTGGCGGAAGGAAACGATGGTCCTGGTAGAACGCATGATCGTAGCTAATGCGGAGGATTGGGCGGCACAGTTATTCAGGGTTCAACTATTGCTTACGGCGGAACGCTATAATGAAGCCGGTCGGTTGCTTGATATGGTCGGCGGCCGGTTGCGTGGCAGGGAGGGTGAGGAACCGGCATTATGGTGTTATCATCAATATCTTACCACCCTTTTAAGTGGATCGGGCAATCATCTTGATGAAGTGGTCGAGGCGGTGGAAGCGGTATTTGCCCGCAATCGCGACAACTGGCGGATCGCCTGGTTGCTGCTCTTTTTACAGACCGGACAGGGACCGGAGCAAAAGTGGGCCAGCCTTGCCGATCAATTTTGGCGTGGTTGTACCAGTCCGGTCATCTATGTTGAAGTGCTGATTTTGCTACAAAATAATCCAACCCTGCTATTAAAGCTGGATCGGTTCGAGGAACAGGTGCTTTTGTTCGCCGTCAAAAAGCAAATGCTGCCGGTTGAGTTGGTCGGTCAGATCACCTATCTGGCAGGTAAGAGCAAGGATTATTCCCCCTTCTTATTCCGGATTTTGCAGGAATGTTACCGGATTGAGCCGACGGTTGCGGTTATCAAGACCATTTGCGGTCTACTGATCAAGGGGGGACGGACCGGCGGGGCATATTTGCCATGGTTTCGCCTGGGCATTGAGGCGGAGATAAAGCTGATCCGGTTGTTTGAGTTTTATTTTATGTCGCTCGATCTGGAAGCGGAAGAGACACTACCGAAAATGGTTCTGATGTATTTTGCCTATAACAGCGATCTGGATCACCGTCATCGAGCCTATTTATATGCCTATGTCCATAAACACCGGGAAGAGTACCCGGAGATATACGCAAGCTATCAGGGGATCATCGAGCGGTTTGTGGCTGGACCGATGGCAGAAGGGCGGATGAACCGCTTTATGGCATATTTATATGAACATTATCTTTCACCTGAGATGATCACTGCAGAGAACGCCGCCAGTCTGGCAGAAGCCCTATTTACGGTTCAGATAACCATCAAGCCGGCGACGGTGGTGATGAAAGAGCTTATTGTGATCTATGACAAGACCGGCATTGAGCAGTCCTTTCCCATTCCGTCGTCGGTTGGTGCCGGCAAAGGAGGAGTGATCAAGATACCGCTTTATGGTGATCATGTCGGTCTTTTTCTCGCCGATGATCGGGGCAACCGCTATACCGCTACCGACCGGTTACATATTGAAAAATTTATCGAGCCGGAGCGTTTTGGCCGGATGATCGCAGCGGTGCTCGAGGGGCACAGTGGTTTTGACCGATGGTGGTGTGAAAACGGTGAGGAGATGGCAGCGGTAACGGAATATAACCGGTCGGCTATGGAACGCCTGCTGGCGGCAAAGGAGCTGCGGACTCCCTTCCTGAAAGCGATCAGGATGGGGTTGCTTCGGTATTATTATGAGCAGGATGATATGGAAACCCTGGATAGGATGATTGTCGGGATAAGGCCCGAACAAATAAAGCGGAGCAATTATGCGGAGATTTTACAGTTGATGGTTCTGTGTTACCGCTATGCCGAGGCCTTTACCTGGTTAAGGGCAACCGGTACGAAGGGTCTGGATGCCCGATTGACCATGCGGGTCCTTAGTGGGCTACTGGACGAGGGAGCGAGTGAGTCGGTTAATGCGGGAATAACCAACATAGGGATAGCTGATCGGGAAGATATGCGAGGGGAATTGACTGCATTGGTCTACCAAGCTTTTACGAGCGGTAAGTATGATGAACGAATGCTGGATCATCTTAATC
>JAITWD010000074.1 GCA_031285465.1 Lachnospiraceae bacterium | reverse complement strand
TCAAATGAGAGTTTGCTGCCAATGGTTTTGATAATGATCTGAAACACACTGCCGGAGTACTTTCCATGGCACGCAGTGCCGCACCCGATTCTGCGGGATCGCAGTTTTTTATCATGCACAAGGATTCTCCCCATCTGGATGGATCATATGCTGCTTTTGGGGTGATCACCGAGGGCATGGATGTTGTAAATGCAATCGCGGAGACGGCAACCGATTATAATGACAAGCCGGTCAATCCGCAGGTAATGAAAGAGGTTCGTGTCGATACCTTCGGCGTAGACTATCCCGAACCGGAAAAACTCTGATCATGAACGAAAAAGTACTACGAACTTTGGAATACAATAAAATCATCCAGCAGCTCGCTGAGAAGGCTTCATCGGAACCCGGACGGGCGTTGTGCCGTGAGTTGGTGCCGATGACCGATCTGATCTTGATCGAGCAGGCGCAGCGGGAAACTGGGGATGCTCTGAGCCGGTTATTCCGGAAGGGTTCCACCTCCTTTGGCAGTAATAAATCGTTGGAGGGTGCTTTGCGGGCTCTTGCGATCGGAAGCACCCTGTCGGCGGCTGAATTACTAAAAATTGCCGCCCTGCTGGATAATGTAAAACGGGTTAAGGCCTATGGACGGCCGGCAAGGGATGATGAAGCCGGCGATTCCCTGACCGATCGTTTTGAGTTGTTAGAACCATTGACACCGCTGGTTACCGAAATCCGGCGGTGTATTTTGAGTGAGGATGAGGTGGCCGATGATGCCAGCTCCGGCTTACGGCAGGTTCGACGCGCTATCGTTTCGACCGGCGATAAGATCCACAGTCAGCTTAATTCGATGGTCAACGGCTCCTGTCGTGTCTATTTACAGGATGCTGTGATCACGATGCGTGATAACCGCTATTGTCTGCCGGTTAAAAGTGAGTATAAGAATCAAGTGCCGGGAATGGTTCATGACCAGTCCTCATCGGGATCGACCTTTTTCATTGAACCGACGGCGATCGTCAATCTAAATAATCAGTTAAGGGAGTTGGGTATCCGTGAGCAGGAGGAAATCGAAATAGTCCTCGCTGACCTGAGTGTTCAAACAGGAGGCTATGCTGCCGTCATTGCCACCGATCAGCAGACCATGACCCAATTAGACTTTATTTTTGCGAAGGCATCCCTTGCACTTGAGCAAAATGCCACCCTTCCGATCTTTAATCAAAATCGGTATATTAATATCCGTAAAGGACGACATCCGTTGCTGTCCGCCAAAACGGTGGTTCCGATCGATCTTTACCTGGGTCGGGACTTTGATCTGCTGGTGGTTACCGGCCCCAATACCGGCGGAAAGACGGTCTCCCTTAAAACAGTAGGACTGTTTACCCTGATGGGACAGGCGGGACTGCATATCCCGGCACTCGACCGTTCGGAATTGGCAATCTTTCGAGAGGTGTACGCAGATATTGGCGATGAACAGAGTATTGAACAGAGCCTTAGTACCTTTTCCTCGCACATGACCACGATCGTCCAGATTTTGGCACAGGCCGACGCCGACTCACTCTGTCTCTTTGATGAACTGGGCGCCGGTACTGACCCAACCGAGGGCGCTGCACTGGCCATTGCCATACTGAACCACCTGCATCAAAAAGGGATCCGCTCCATCGCGACCACCCATTACAGCGAATTAAAGGTGTATGCCCTCTCCACCGACCGGGTCCAAAATGCCAGTTGTGAATTTGATGTTGAAACCCTGCGGCCGACCTATCGACTTTTAATTGGGATTCCCGGAAAGAGTAATGCCTTTGCCATCTCTGGTCGTCTGGGGCTACCGGATTTTATAATTGATGCCGCCAAGGCCCAGATCGACATTAGTGATGCCAGTTTTGAAGATGTCCTTGCCGACCTTGAAGCCGGACGGATCACTATCGAGCAGGAGCGGCAAGCCATCGAAGCGATGAAGGCGGAGATCAAAGGTCTCAAAGAAAAGCTAGAGGGTAAACATGAGCGCATAGATAACGCTAAAGACCGGATTCTTCGCCAGGCACAAGAAGAGGCGAGAGAGATTTTGCAAGAAGCCAAAACCTTTGCTGACGAATCCATTCGGATCTTCCAAAAATCTGGTATCAATAATTCCACCCCTCTCTCCATCCAGGAATTGGAGCAGGTACGTGATGGCTTGCGTGCTAAAATCACCGCCAAAAACGATAAATTAGCATTAAAGCCCGGCCATGCTGATAAGGCCGATAAATTAAAGGTTCATGAGATAAAACCGGGCAATTCGGTGCGGATCATTTCAATGGGACTTACGGGAACGGTCAGCACCCTTCCCGACCATCGTGGTAATCTCTTCGTCCAATGCGGTGTTTTACGATCACAGGTCAATATAAGCGATCTTGTTCTCCTCGCAGAGCCGGACTCCCATAACGATGGCGCAAAAGCAAAGGAACGCTCATCTAAAACCCAAACCAGCAACCTGAAAATGAATAAAGCACTCAACCTGTCTGCTGAGATCAATCTTTTGGGGCGAACAGTGGATGAAGCGCTTGCCGAATTAGATAAATATCTGGATGATGCCTATCTAACCCATCTGACCAGTGTCCGGGTTGTTCATGGCAAGGGTACTGGTGCCCTGCGTAATGCCGTCCATCGGTTTTTAAAGCGGGTTAAATATGTGCAATCCTTTCGCCTTGGCGAATATGGGGAAGGTGATGCTGGCGTTACAATAGTCACCTTCAAAGAATCCTAAGACCACAAAATACTATTTATTAAGAATCATTTTTAAGGAGACTCCATGGTTAGTAAACAAAAAATAATGATCGTTGATGATGACGAAAACATCGCCGAATTGATCTCGCTATATCTGACCAAGGAATGTTTTGAAACCCTTATCGTCAACGATGGGGAATCGGCATTAAGTTCCTATGATAGCTTTAATCCTCACATGATCCTGCTTGATCTGATGTTGCCCGGTATCGATGGATATCAGGTCTGCCGGGAGGTTCGCGCTAAAGCGCAGACGCCGATCATCATGCTTTCGGCTAAGGGAGAGGTCTTTGACAAGGTACTGGGGTTAGAATTGGGCGCTGACGATTATATGGAAAAACCCTTCGACTCAAAAGAATTGGTTGCCCGGGTCAAGGCAGTTCTACGGCGTTACAAAGCGGTCGCCCCGTCATTGTCTAATAACGATGAGAAGTGTGTCGAGTATCCCGATCTGGTCATAAATCAGACCAATTATTCGGTTTTATATATGGGGCACCCCGTCGAAATGCCACCTAAGGAACTGGAACTGCTTTACTTCCTTGCCGCATCACCCAATCATGTTTTTACAAGAGAACAATTACTTGATCAGATCTGGGGCTATGAATATATTGGCGACACCCGAACGGTCGATGTCCATATTAAGAGGCTACGGGAAAAAATAAATGATCATAGCGCCTGGAAAATATCCACCATTTGGGGGATTGGTTATAAATTTGAGGTCCGGCGATGAGAAAAACCTTATATCTTAAATTTATCCTGGCCTATGTCATCTTTGGGTTTTTTGGCTTCATAATGGTCGCGACCTTTGTTTCTTCGATGACCAGTGAAC
>JAITWD010000025.1 GCA_031285465.1 Lachnospiraceae bacterium | reverse complement strand
AGTAAAAATGAACCGATTCCCGCCTATCTTTTTTTTCGGCCAATTGAAGGCATTAACCGGCGTTGGGGTGGCATAATCAAGCAATTTCAGATTGTACAAAAGCAAACCGATAGATTTGTACTTTTAATGGTGGTCAAAGCCGATTATCTTGGTTGGGCAAAGATGTTGGGGGCAGAGTATTTGGAGCAATTAAAAATCCCTTCCTTAAACGATGCCCAGTGGACTTTTGAAACGGTCGATCGACTGATGCCCGATCGCGTAACCGGTAAACTGGTCTTTTTCCATTGCGAAGTGTGAAAGACGAGAAGAAATTTCATGTATTGTTTGTGCCATTGAAGCAAGTCAAGGTTTGCATGAACGGGAAGGGTATGGATATTATTATGGACGAAAAAATAGTGGCTAATGAAACCGCGACCAAGAAAGAGTTTCCTTTGATTAAATTGCTGAAATCACCCCACAAACATTACTTTTATGATACCAATAAAAATCAGATCCAGGAAATAAGTGGTGGGTTATATCGGGCGTTACGCAATTGGAAAATAACAGGACAAAGCACTATCGATAGAGCATCTTTAGAAGAAATGCAGGAATTATCAGCGGAAGGTTTTTTCGCTAACAATAGGGTCAAGGAAATAATCCATCCACTTACACCATTTTTACAAGAATACCAGCAACGAAAAGTGCGTGATATAACCCTGCAGGTCACCCAGCAGTGTAATCTGCGTTGTGCCTACTGTATCTATTCACAGGAAAAAAGTGAGCGGCAGCGTAATCATTCGGATGCTCGCATGAGTTATGAGATGGCACAGAAGGCAATTGATTTTTTGATTGAGCATTCCGTTGATAATGAGGAGGTCTATATTGGTTTTTATGGGGGCGAACCCCTCCTGGAATTTGAACTTATCAGGCAGGTGGTTGGGTATGCGGAAGAGGTGTGTAGGGGTAAAAAGATAGTTTATGCAATTACCACCAATGCCACCTTGATAACCGATGCCATTATCGATTTTTTAGTAGAACATAAATTCCAGATCATCATCAGTCTGGATGGATCGGAAAAAACCCATGATAAAAATCGGCGGTTTGCCGCCAATGGGCAGGGTACATATAAAACGGTCATTAAAAATCTGCGGATACTGGTCGGTCGGTACCCAGAGTATCAGCACAACTTAAGCATAAATATGGTGATCGATCCACAAGAGAAGGATGACGATGCCGGCCGGATGTTTTCTGCTGACGATGAGTTAAAGAAGGTGAGCATCAGTACTTCGGTAATTGACGATATTTTCTCACAGGAAAAAAATAAATACAACGAAGATTTTATCGCCGATAGAAACTATGATCTTTTTCTTACCTTTCTGGAATATTTGGGGATATCCAGTGGCAAAGAAATTAGTCCCGACTCTAAAAATATCCTTATTGAGTCGGTTAAAAAAATGCAGATGCTGGGTCCAAGCGAGCGATTACCGGAGCAATCGGCGCCCAGCGGTCAATGTCTGCCGGGCATAACCCGTTTATTGGTGACGACCGATGGGACATTTTATCCGTGTGAGCGGGTAAGCGAGCGATCAGCGATCATGCAAATAGGTAGTCTCGCAACCGGTTTTGACCATGAAAAAAGTGGCCGATTGCTAAATTGTGCTACCATTACCGCTAAGATGTGTAAGGGGTGCTGGGCCTTTCGCTTATGCGATGTCTGCGCTAAATATTCGGAATATAACGGCAAGTTTGATGAAGAAACCAGAGCCAGGCGATGCAAATATACGCAACAGGCGTGTAAGGATAAGTTGTTGGATATAATTATGCTTGATGAGATGAGTGGGGTATAGTTTGAAAAATCATAGATTTTTCAAATTTTTATTCAAGCAGTTTCGCAAGTAGAACTTACGAAATGCATGGGAGATTAAAATGAAGCAAAAATGTCTTATTTATCCATATAGTGAGCGGGCTTACGGTATGGTTAAGTATCTTAATAGCTGGTCCTGTCAATATGAACCGACCGCAGTTGTTGCACCGCCATCGAGTGGTCTGAACGGCAAAGATGCCGGTTTTATCTGTAATGAAGCACAAATGAATATTACGGTTAGTGAGCGGTTTACTGATGCGCTTAAGCGATGTGAGGTGGTCATTATCTGGGAGCACAACTATAGCGACCGACTGGAGGGCCCGATCATCGAATGTATGAAGGAAGCACTTAGGGATAGTAAGGAGGTTCAATGCTATATTCCCCTTAAATCCAATGATGGTCAGATAATGAAGGATTTAGCGGCCGTACACAAAACCGAATTTCACTATCATCCCAACCGTTATAGTGACGCTGCCGATAAGATATCCCTTAAAGAAGATGGCGCAAAGTGCGGAAGCGCTATAACTCAGGTGGGCATGAATAGTTCCGGTATAAACGCTTGCATGAAAGCTGGCATAAATAGTACCAATAACTGCCCGATCATCGCCATTACCGGATTATTTACCGGACTTAACACGGAGCGGTTTCTTTATGATTTTGTAAGCACACTAAAAAAAGAGGGCATAAAAGCGATTGGCATTACAACCGGAAAATATGATAGCTTTCTTGATATTTACGCTATTCCGGCAGAAATAGAATTATCACCGGAGCGCTTTCATAATAAAACGGAGGCAATAAAGGATTTTGTCAGCGAAATAATCCAGTGTGCTCAACCGGAATATATAATCCTGAATATCAGCGATGGTGTGATGCGGTACAATGAATCCATTCACAATAATAATGGTTTTATGCCCTATTTATTTTCACAGGCATTGGCGATTGATGGTGCCCTGCTGATAACCGATCATATGCAGTACAACCATCACTTCATGGAAGAGATGAGACGATTCTTCGAATACCATCTAAATACCGACCTAATGGGGTGTATCATCGCTAATGAATTGGTGGATATTATCGCTACCGCAAACCAAGGTACACTTCAAAAGTGCTACTTGGAAAGGGGCAATAACTATCAACTGATTGGCGAAAATGAAGCGATCACGATCGATCAGCCCAGTAAATTCTATTTTGAAATGATAAAATAAGACTGATTTAAAATGTAAATGCATGGGAGATTAGTTTGAAAAATCATAGATTTTTCAAATTTTTATTCAAGCAGTTTCGCAAGTAAAACTTGCGAAATGCATGGGAGATTAAGATGCAAAAAATAGAAAAAGCCGCGACCAATATATCAGAATGCATAATTAATAAAGAATTGGAAAAAAACGATGCCGGCCAGTTGCTTGAAGCCCAAATAATCGATCGTTTGAGCGATCTTTTGATCAAGCATTTTAATGTTTACCCGAAGGTGATAGCAACCTATGGAACAGCCGAACGACTTAGTGGGAGCAAATATCGCCTGACTGCGCGTGATCTTATTTATCTTTTTTTTGAGGTACAGAATGAATTTGCCATTACCATAACTGCAGAGGATATTCGGGAATATCCCTTCAATAGCATCGAAAATATTTGCCAAATAGTGACCGGCAAATTACAACCCGACTAATTATTTAGTAACGCAAAAGATACGGTCCAAACGGCAAACAAACTACACCCAAGGAGCTCATTAAATTATTATAAAGGAGAAAGGTTTAAAGAAAATAAAAGTAAAGGAGCCATGCGATATGCATGGGTATAAACATGAAAAAAATAGTCAAACGAAAGACCCAAAACTCAATAGAAGCGTATAGAATACATTCGGTCTGTAATTGTGATATGAATGCCTATACCAACTGTCTGTTCAGCAGCGGTTTTATGTTAGCCTTTGATGGTGTGCTAAAGCATACGGCTAACAATTATCATAAGTAAGAACGCTATACCAATCATCAATATAATAGATCGACGCAATAATTAACGTAAACCTATCGAGAAACAATTAATAACGATAGTCAGTCAAACATAAAATAATTTAATGAGCTTTGTAACCATTAAAAACGAAAAGAACGGAAATACAAAGAATGAAAATGCAAAGAAAGATAATGGCCGCCATAATCACAGCAGTATTATTATTGACCGCTTGTACCGGAGCCCCCGGGGAGGTCACCGTAAATGCTGAACCACGGACCGAATTAATCCTGTCGGGCATTATGCTTGATCCCAAAATACGTGAGCAGGTAGTAAACTATAATAAGACTAATAAAGACTATTATATTACAATTGAAGATTATGTGCAGTATGAATATCCAGAGGCGGTTGAACAAAGAAATCTGCGCATCATTTCCGGGTCGCCCCCCGATATTATGATCGTATCCGGGGTGGATTACTGCAAATATGTGGACAAGGATATTTTCCTGGATCTAAGTTCTTATTATGAGCAGGATCAAGCGATCGATCGTGCGGATATTTATGAAAATGTCCTCGAATCAATAAAGGTTGAGGATCGTCTATATGGCATAACCTCCGAATTTGCCCTTCGAATGCTGGTGACCGAAAAACGGTTTTTACCGGAAGCACTCACCTTTGAGCGAATGAATGAAATTCAGTCGACAAGTGCTTATCCTCTTTTGGTGACAGCCGGACAGGATGAACTATTGCTCTATCTGACCCTCTTTTACTTTGACCAATTTATTGATTGGGAAAGTGCCGCCTGCAATTTTAGTAACCAGCAGTTTTTTGAACTGTTAGAGATGGTGAAGAACTGTCCGCCGATAATCGACCCCAATATTATTCTGGACAAAAAGGAAAATGGGGAACCGATTTTTTTTCCAGTCCACATGACCGATGTATATATGTATCAAAAGTACAGCAACTTTTTTGGGGGAGAATTAATCTGCACCGGTTATCCCGATGGTGAAGGCAATTTGATGCATGCGGTGCCCACCAATATATTTGCCGTATCCAGCCAAACAAAGCATTCGCAGGCGGCATGGGACTTTATCAGTCTTTTTCTGGAAGCGGATTATCAAAGTGACTATGCCGATCAAATGGCCGGTATCACCATGTCCCGGACCGCCTTACAAAAATTATTGACTAATGCGCAACATGAGGGACCGGTTAATAATGAAAGTTTTGTGGAAGATCGTCTGGAACTTGGAGATTACCACGATGAGATATATGCTATCACGGCTCAGACAGCAGAAGAATTCACCACGTTGCTAGAAAGCGATTTTAGAGCGGAGATCCGTTATGATCAGGCAATAATCGACATAATAGTGGAGGAGTGCGGTTATTATCTTAATGAAAATTCTAATGAAAATCAAGGTGATGATCGGACAGCGCAACAGGTCGCAGATAGCATCAACAATCGGGTGACCATCTACTTGCAGGAGCAGGAATAAAAGCGAGTAGTTGCGCAAGGATAACTTTCGAAATGCATAAAAATTAGTGGGAGCAATAAACCGCTCATACGCAACTTTGTGCCTGAGCCCCAAAGTATGCAGGTATTGGAAAGGTATGGCTATTAAGATGAATGAGAATAATTACGAAACAAACATCGAGATAAACAACGAAACAACCGCAAAAATAATCATAGAAATAATCCACAGCATTGATTCGGGCTGTGAGAGTTTAATAAAAACCGGCGATGAGCGGATCGTGGATGATCTGGGCTTTGATTCGATCAGTATTATGGAATTGATCTTTGAGATCGAGCAACGGTTTAAGGTAGATTTCGAGGGAGAAATGTTACTGGTCCAAAATTTTGATACCATTAATATTTTGGCGGAATTTGTCCAAAAACTGGTCATTAGGAAAAGGATATAGGGATCAATATGGAGGTCGTAATAATCGATGATGGAGTTAATGCTGGGTATTTTAAGATCAAACCATTGATACACGACATCGAAATTGACCAGGAATCCATGATCGCTAACCGTAAGAACAAAAATGAATTGTGGTGCAGTCATGGAACGTGGTGCGCTGCAATTATCTCAAAATATGCTCCCGAGGCGCTTTTTACCAGTATCAAGGTTATAGATTTAGAAGGGCTGGGGAAGAAGGAACAATTGATCGCAGCATTAAGATGGTGCCTGGATCACCAGGTTGGTCTCATCAATTTGAGCATTGGTTCAACACAATGGCTGGATTTTGACCAGCTTCGTCCGATTGTAGCTGAACTCTGTCGTAGCGGTTGTGTGATCGTGGCTGCCTATAATAATCAAAATATTTATACAATCCCTGCCAGTATGGAGTGCGTTGTGGGGGTTCAGGGCGCCCCGATGTTTAGCGCTGAGGACTATCATGTGGTGGAGGGACGGTTTGAATGTTTTATAGTAGCACCGGATAAGCATGAGGTAACAAATTTTTGCAATAAGGTGCTGACCAGCCCGGCGGGAAACAGCTATGCTACACCATATATAACAGCAATGGTCCATAATATTATGATCAAGAATAACGGTAGAGTTAACCAAAACGACCTATGGAAGATACTGGCACAGAAAAATTCTTTTCGAACCTACAACATGCCCGATTGCATTGACCGGGCAGTGGTAGTGGACCTTGCGGGCGATGAAATGATCGACCGTTTTTATTTTGTCGTAAGCTGTATATACAGGCAAAACAACCTTGCTGATATTGTTAATATTAAAGAAAATATCAACCTGGTTATTCTGAGCGATGCTGCTGACCGCCTGGAACTATGGATGGACAAACTGGAAAATATCAAGCAGTATATCGTAGGAATTTTCTGTTGCTTCAGATTAACGGGCAACCATAGCGATATTATCAGCCGCTTCAACACTATTTACGATCGGATTTGGCAGGAGAACTACTATATAGAGAAGTTTGCAGGAGAATGCCAAAAAAATAGGGTTATTGCCATGCCACTTATCTATATTTATGGTGAACGGGATAAACTGATCGTACTACTATTAGAAATAAAGCAGCGACTTATTCAAGATGAATATTCGGTTAAAGTTATCGGTGAATTTAAACGCGCATATCTATATGGTTTTGAATATGTGGATGATGCGAGCAATCGCCAGGCAGTCGTTCATAATGTTTCTGAGCGGTATGATACCGATATTATTATCTGCGGGATTGATGGACCACGAAGGGGTTGGGAAGAAGCCGACCTGATTCTTGAATTGTCAGAACCATTCTCGTCATCAAGCGATATTTATCGACAAATTATCGATAAGTTCACATAGGGGTATAACCATTATCGCACGACGGATTGATGTTAGACATGAAGGATGAAAAACAATAAATGACGGAAAGTATGCACGATTTGCATTTGAATGACAGAAAAAATGCATTTTAAAAGCAAAAATAAGTTTTAAGGTAAAAAAAATCCTTTCAATGGCAGGCGATCCAATGAAAAATAAACTATTTGAAAATAAGCTATTTAATGAAATTCATAGCTTCGGAAAACGATATGCGGCAATCACAAGCGGATACTCACTTACCTATGCTGAGTTAGACCAAATATGCAAAAATATCTCCCCACTCTTAGGCAAAAGGAGCCTGATATTCCATGTCTGCACCCATTCACTGGGTTCGCTTGCCGGCTATGTGGCGTTTATGAATAATGATCATGTGCAACTTCTATTAAATGAAGAAATCGATCGGGATGGGTTGGAACAGCTGATAAAACGGTACCATCCGCAGTATATTTTCCTACCCAGGGAATGGGACAGTCACTTTTTAGAGACTGAAAGGATTGCCCCGGTCTTTGAATACCTATTGCTCAAATTTATCGTTAAATCTGATGCTAACCCTCCACGTCAGGAGAAAATAACCCCACTACACAGGGACTTGGCATTGTTATTAACAACATCCGGTTCAACGGGTAGCGCTAAATATGTGCGGCTTAGTTATCGGAATCTACATCATAATGCCGAAGCGATTGCACAATGCCTTGAAATTAAGGCTGACGATCGCCCCATCACGATTCTACCCATGAATTACACCTACGGCTTGTCGATCATCAACAGCCATTTGCTGGTTGGGGCAACTCTGCTGCTCACATCCAAAAAAATTATCCAGCGCGAGTTTTGGGATTTTTTTATCGAAAAAGGGGCGACGACAATCTCGGGAACACCATATACCTATCAGATGCTCTATAAGCTGGGTCTATTAACGATGCAGCTGCCCAGTTTAAAAAGTATGACCCAGTCGGGTGGGAAATTGCCGGAGACATTACAAAAAATAATGGCAGAATTTGCCCATAATACCGGAAGGCGGCTACATATTATGTATGGACAGACCGAGGCTACTGCACGGATTGCCTGTCTGCCCCATCAGGTGGCGACCATAAAGTCAGGAAGTATCGGGGTGTCTATTCCTGGCGGTCGTATGGCATTATGTGATGAAGAGGGAAAAGAAATAACCACGGCGGAAACGGTCGGTGAAATAGTTTGTTTTGGGCCAAGTATCAGCATGGGCTATGCAAGCGACCGTTTCGATCTGGCAAAGGGTGATGAGCGGGAAGGGGTTTTGTATACCGGTGATATGGGCAAGCGCGATGCGGACGGTTTTTATTATATTGTCGGACGAAAGAGCCGGATAATTAAAATGTTCGGCAATCGGTTTAGCATGGATGAAATTGAGGCAATAATAAAAGATGAATATCCGACCGTGGAATGTGCTTGCTGTGGGAGTGATGACCAGATGGAGATTTTTGTGAACGCACACACAAAGGAGCTTCGTGAAGACATAAAAGCCACTCTGGTCAATAGAACTAAAATTAATGCACGTGGCATAATGGTATATTATATAGAAGAATTGCCGGTCGATGGGGCGGGGAAAATTATGTACAAACAACTAGAAAAACATTGATTAATTCAGCGTTACTATAGTTAAATTTCCCTGTAAACAGTAACAACAAATATAAAAAAGAACATTCGTTCGTTTGATTATATACAATTTAAAATCGGTGTGGTATAATGATGATTCAAAACAAACATAGTCTAAGGGACACAGAGGGGAGCAAGAATGAATCAGTTTAAACTGCAAGCACCGTTCCAGCCGACCGGCGATCAGCCAGAGGCCATTGCTGCATTGGTCGATGGTTTTAAGCGCGGCAATCAGTTTCAGACCCTTTTAGGCGTTACCGGTTCCGGTAAGACCTTTACGATGGCGAACGTGATTCAGACGCTACAGCGTCCGACCCTTGTGATCGCTCACAATAAGACCCTGGCAGGTCAGCTCTATGGCGAGTTTAAGGAGATGTTTCCGGAGAATGCGGTTGAATATTTTGTTTCTTATTATGATTATTATCAGCCCGAAGCCTACGTGCCGTCCTCCGACACCTATATTGCCAAGGATTCGTCGATCAATGATGAAATCGATAAGCTACGCCATTCGGCAACCGCTGCTTTGACCGAACGGCGGGATGTGATCGTGGTAGCCAGTGTTTCCTGCATTTACGGCGTGGGTAGCCCTGACTATTACCGTAATATGACCCTATCCTTGCGCCAGGGGATGGTGCGTGACCGTGATGAGATTATCCGCAAATTAGTTGAGATTCAATATGACCGCAATGAAATGGACTTTCATCGGGGTACCTTTCGGGTACGCGGTGATGTGGTCGAAGTTTTTTTGGCAGCGGCGACCGATACGGCGGTGCGTTTGGAATTGTTTGGCGATGAGATCGAACGGATTACCGAAATTGACGTTTTGACCGGAAAGGTCAAACGTATTTTAGATTATGTCTTTATCTATCCGGCATCACACTATGTTATCGATGCGGCATCGATGGCACCGGCACTCCAGAAGATCGAGACTGAATTGGAAGAGCAGATCCGTTTTTTTAAAAGTGAGGACAAGCTATTAGAGGCGCAGCGAATTTCCGAGCGGACCAATTTTGATATTGAAATGTTGCGTGAAACCGGCTTTTGTTCCGGTATTGAGAATTATTCCCGTCATTTGAACGGGTTGGCGGCCGGTGAGTCGCCCTATACATTGATGGACTTTTTTCCCGATGATTATCTGATCATTGTGGATGAATCCCATATTACTATCCCGCAGATCCGTGGGATGCATGCGGGTGATCAGTCCCGTAAAGGTACCTTAGTTGACTATGGTTTCCGTTTGCCGTCAGCTAAGGACAATCGTCCGCTGGCATTCCACGAGTTTGAAGAGCGGATCAATCAGATGATGTTTGTTTCCGCGACCCCGTCGGTCTATGAAGAACACCATGAATTACTACGTACCGAACAGATCATCCGCCCGACTGGTCTGCTGGATCCGGAAATATTTGTCCGTCCGGTGACCGGTCAGATTGATGATCTGATCGGCGAGGTTAATAAAGAGATAGCCGCCAAGAACAAAGTTTTAATCACAACCCTGACCAAACGGATGGCCGAGGATCTTACCGACTATATGCGTGATGTTGGGATCAGGATTAAATATCTGCATTCCGACATTGATACGCTAGAGCGGGCCGAGATCATCCGCGACATGCGTTTGGACGTTTTCGATGTCCTCGTAGGGATTAACCTGCTGCGGGAAGGCCTGGATATTCCGGAGATTTCGCTGGTGGCGATTTTAGATGCAGACAAGGAAGGTTTTTTGCGTTCAGGTACTTCATTGATCCAGACGGTTGGTCGTGCCGCCAGGAATGCCGAAGGACATGTTATCATGTATGCCGATCGGATAACCGACTCCATGCGGATGGCAATAGAAGAGACCGGCCGTCGTCGTGTGATCCAGCAAAAATATAATGACGAACACAATATAACGCCCCAGACCATCCGCAAAGCGGTGCGTGACCTGATCACCATCTCCCGTGACATCGCCAAAGAGGAAATGAAATTTGAAAAGGATCCCGAATCAATGAACCGCAAAGAGCTGGAGAAACTGGTCGGGCAGGTACAGAAGCGGATGAAGCAGGCGGCTGCCGAACTGGATTTTGAGACTGCCGCCGACTTACGGGATAAAATGACCGAATTAAAGAAACAATTAGAGCAGATGGACTAAGCGATCTAGGGAAACATTTATAAGCGCAGTATTTCTCTAATAAGATAGTTGTAGGAATAGCAATATTTGAACTTAGGATATGGAGGACGAAAATCAAGATGGAGGCATCCAAAAAAATGCTCCCTCGCAGGGAGTTTATCAAAATAAGGGGAGCAAACGAGCACAATCTAAAAAATCTCAATCTGGACATCCCCAGGAATGAATTAGTGGTGCTGACCGGTTTGTCCGGTTCGGGTAAGTCGTCATTGGCTTTTGACACCATCTATGCCGAAGGTCAACGGCGCTATATGTAATCGCTATCTTCCTATGCCCGACAATTTTTAGGACAAATGGAAAAGCCTAATGTAGAAAAAATCGAAGGACTTTCCCCGGCAATATCCATTGATCAAAAATCCACCAATCGTAACCCGCGTTCCACGGTTGGAACCGTCACCGAAATTTATGACTATTTTCGTTTATTATATGCACGGATCGGAATCCCCCATTGTACCGAATGTGGTCGGGAGATCAAGCGTCAGACCATCGACCAGATGGTCGATCAGATTATGGAGCTACCGGAAGGCAGTCGGTTACAATTGCTTGCGCCGGTGGTCAGAGGACGTAAAGGCGAACATACCAAGGTCTTTGACCGTGCCAAGCGAAGTGGCTATGTGCGAGTGCGGATCGACGGTAATCTGTATGAACTGACCGAAGATTTTAAACTGGATAAAAATATCAAACATAATATAGAGATAATCGTTGATCGTTTAGTGGTGAAAGCAGGGATGGAGAAACGTCTGACCGATTCGATCGAACGGGTGATGGAACTGGCTGAAGGATTAATGATCGTTGATGTAACCGATGGTGAACCGATGAATTTCAGCCAAAGCTTTGCCTGTCCCGATTGTGGGGTCAGCATCACCGAAATCGAGCCGCGTAGCTTCTCCTTCAACAATCCCTTTGGTGCTTGCCCGGTCTGCGCCGGTCTTGGGTACAAGATGAAATTTAGTGTTGAGTTGATGATCCCCGATCAAACCGTCAGCATTAATAACGGAGCGATCATCGCAATGGGCTGGCAGTCCAGTAGCGATCCCGGCAGCTTTACCAACGCCATCCTGCAAGCATTAGCCAAAAAATATAAGTTCAGTTTATCGGTTCCTTTTGGTCGCTTAAGCGAAGAGGCAAAGCGGGTGATCATTCACGGAACCGACGGCGAAGAGGTGGAGGTTCACTACAAGGGTCAGCGCGGGCAAGGGGTTTATCCGGTTGAATTTGAAGGCCTGCTACGGAATATGGAACGGCGCTATCGGGAAAGCGGTTCCGAGGCGGTTAAGCAGGAGTATGAGAGTTATATGCACATTACTCCGTGTACTGAATGTGGCGGAATGCGGTTGAAAAGGGAATCATTGGCGGTGACGGTCAGCGATCGTAATATTTTTGAGCTGACCTCCCTTTCAATTGGGGCTCTGCATGAGTTCGTTGGAACGATGGTCCTATCCGATCAACAAAAGCTGATCGGCAAGCAAATTCTTAAAGAAATCCGGGCCCGTGTAGGTTTCCTCATTGATGTAGGTTTGGATTATCTGACCCTGGCAAGAGCGACGGCATCATTGTCGGGAGGGGAGGCTCAACGGATCCGGCTGGCAACCCAGATTGGTTCCGGTTTAGTGGGGGTTTGCTATATATTGGACGAGCCTAGCATTGGACTACACCAGCGGGATAACGATAAGCTACTCAATACTCTGAAAAATCTGCGCGATTTGGGCAATACCCTCTTGGTGGTCGAGCATGATGAAGACACCATGCTGGCGGCCGATTATGTGGTTGACATTGGGCCAGGAGCCGGTTCTCATGGTGGCGAGGTGGTTGCGGTCGGAACGGCTGAAGAAATAATGGCAGTAGAAGAATCGGTGACCGGTCAATATCTGAGCGGACGAAAAGCGGTTCCGATACCACCGGTACGGCGTACTGCTACCGCGTTCCTACAGATTATCGGTGGGGCAGAGAATAACCTAAAAAATGTCAATGTAGACATTCCACTGGGGATCATGACCTGTGTGACCGGGGTTTCTGGTTCGGGAAAGAGTTCGCTGGTCAACGAGATCCTCTATAAGCGACTGGCGAAAGAATTGAACCGTGCTCGGACCATCGCCGGACGACATCAGGAAATTAAAGGGATTGAGCAGTTGGATAAGGTTATAGCCATCGATCAGTCACCGATCGGCAGGACGCCCCGATCCAATCCGGCGACCTATACCGGTGTATTTGACCATATCAGGGATATTTTTACCGCAACTACCGATGCGAAGGCTAAAGGTTATAAGAAAGGTCGTTTCAGCTTTAACGTCAAGGGCGGTCGCTGTGAAGCCTGTTCCGGCGATGGTATTATTAAAATTGAGATGCATTTTCTCCCCGATGTTTATGTTCCCTGCGAGGTGTGTGGCGGTAAGCGATACAATCGGGAAACCCTTGATGTTAAATATAAAGGCAAGAATATCTATGATATACTGGACATGACCATTGAGGAAGCTAACAGCTTTTTTGAAAATGTGCCTTCGATCAAGCGGAAGATCGAGACACTATATGATGTGGGACTTTCATATGTAAAGTTGGGGCAACCGGCAACCACCCTTTCGGGAGGTGAAGCCCAGCGGGTTAAGCTGGCGACCGAGTTGAGTCGACGTAGTACCGGTAAGACCATCTATATTTTGGATGAACCGACGACCGGACTGCATTTTGCCGATGTTCATAAGCTGGTGGAGATCTTGCATCAGTTGACGGTCGGTGGCAATACGGTTGTGGTCATCGAACACAATCTGGATGTTATCAAGACGGCCGATCATATTATTGATATGGGACCGGAAGGAGGCGATCGTGGTGGAACCGTCCTGGTGGAGGGGACGCCGGAAAAGGTGGCAGCTTGTAAGAAATCGTACACCGGTCATTATATCAAGAAAATATTAAAGAAATAAGCTGGGACTATAAAGTTATTGTGCTAACATGCCGATATAGTCGATAGTAAAAGCAAGGATGCGTGTCTGCATCTTTGCTTTTTATATCATAGGAAAATGCTCCTATGATAAAAAAAGATGCGCAGCTACGCGCGCGGGACAAAAGTTGCGCTACCCAGGATATTTGCTCGCGTGAGTGTGCGAAGCGCA
Organism: Lachnospiraceae bacterium; assembly: GCA_031285465.1. Lineage (GTDB taxonomy): Bacteria > Bacillota > Clostridia > Lachnospirales > Lachnospiraceae > UBA935. The sequence goes on along the minus strand of JAITWD010000025.1, from coordinate 2,446 downwards.
CTTTTGTTCGATTGATTTGTTATTATATGGAGTTGCTGGTATTATCTGAGAACAATGGCGCTATCAGTGAATAACGGGGTTATGTCATTAATTTACAGGACAATTTCATTCTGAAAATGTTATAATATGAAGGTGCTAAAGATTATCGGATGATGATTGGTTTGACGGTAGTCTTCGCCAGTGGGCTTAGTGAACTTTGAAAATATTAATTTTTTGTGAAAGTGCTTTGAAAAACCCTTTCAATAGGTTATAATGATTTAGTGTGTTTTGGCGACAACTTTAAAGGAAATTATCATAAAAAATACCAAAATATGAATTATTATATAAACCTACTATATATTTATTATGAAGGCAAGCTTATTTAGTCTATATTATTTAGTGTAAAAGGCACATATGCTTACATCATATACCTTAGAAAGGGGTAGAAATTAATGCAGTTCACAGATATCGGAATTGACTTAGGAACGGCCAGTATTCTCGTATATATCAGAGGCCGGGGGGTGGTTTTGAAGGAGCCCTCAGTAGTGGCATTTGATCGGGATACGGATAAAATAAAGGCTATTGGTGAGGATGCACGTTTGATGCTGGGTCGGACACCAGGTAATATTGTTGCGGTACGCCCGTTACGACAGGGGGTTATTTCCAATTATGAAGTAACCGAGAAAATGATGAAATATTTTATTCAGAAAGCATTGGGACGTAAAAGTTTCCGGAAGCCGCGAATTGCCGTCTGTGTACCCAGTGGAGTAACTGAAGTAGAAAAGAAGGCGGTAGAAGATGCTACCATGCAGGCAGGGGCTCGGGAAGTGTCTATTATTGAGGAGCCGATCGCAGCCGCCATTGGTGCTGGGATTGATATTGCCAAGCCATGTGGCAATATGATTGTTGATATTGGGGGAGGCACCTCTGATATTGCCGTTATCTCATTAGGAGGAACGGTAGTAAGTGCTTCTATTAAGATAGCCGGTGACGATTTTGATGATGCATTGGTACGCTTTATGCGTAAGAAACATAATCTTTTGATTGGTGAGCGGACGGCTGAGGATATCAAGATTAAGATTGGTTCCGCGTTTAAACGGCAAGAGGTTGATTATTTGGATGTGCGGGGACGTAACCTGGTGACCGGATTACCCAAGACGGTTAAGGTTTCTTCAGAAGAGACCGAAGAGGCACTGAAGGAAACTACGATGCAGATCATTGAAACAATTCATAGCGTTTTGGAAAAAACACCGCCGGAGTTAGCCGCTGATATTGCTGACCGGGGCATAGTTCTTACCGGTGGCGGCAGCCTTTTGCGCGGATTAGAGGAACTGATCTGTGAGAAAACCGGAATAAATACGATGACAGCCGAAGATCCGATGACTGCGGTTGCGGTTGGAACCGGAAAGTATGTTGAATTTTTAGCCGGGTATCGTGAAAATTAAGGCTCTTTAAACGGGTTAATATTAACTTATAAATGCAATCAAAAAGGTCACTATGCTGGCCGATGGATGACAAAACATGTTTTTAAGACGGAGGGTGTATTATGGTAAAGGGCTTATATGCAGCATATTCAGGTATGGTTAATCAACAAAACCGAATGGATGTTATGACTAATAATATGGCCAATGCCAACACCATTGGATATAAAAAGGAAGGTGCAACCAGCCGTTCATTTGAAGATGTTTTAGCCTATAAGATCAAGGATGCTTCTGAGGGAGGACGCTTGGCCCGTTATATGGGCGTGAACAATCCGGGAGTAAAAATTGGTGAAGGTTATACCGATTTTTCACAGGGTTCCTTGCGGGCAACCAATAACACCTATGATATGGCTTTGACCGATGCCGGATTCTTTGCGATTGAATATACCAACAAGTCGGGGGAGACGTCGGTTAAGTATACCCGCGATGGTAATTTCACCGTTAATCAGGCGGGAGAAGTGGTGACCCAGGACGGTGATTTTCTTTTAGATACCGACGGAAACCATATTGTGGTGGATTCATTGGCTGAGACTCAGATTGATAATATGGGGAATGTTATCCAAAATGGGCAAACGGTGGCACAGATACAGGTGACCGATTTCGAGAATTATGACTACTTAGAGCACTTTGGAGAGAACTTCTACCAGCCGGTTGAGGGGGCGGTTGAAACCGAGGCACCGGCTCAGATATATTCTGGTTATTTGGAAATGGGCAACACCTCGATTGTGACCGAAATGGTCAATATGATTTCAATTCAACGGGCGTACGACAGCAATCAGAAGATAATTACAACAATCGATGGAACGCTGGATATTGCCGCCAATCAAATAGGTAAGATAAATTAAAGCCGATGCTTGGTTTTTCACTTTTGATTTGAGCAATTTTGCAAGTAGAGCTTGCAAAATGTATGGGAGATTAAGGAGGAAATATTGTGGTAAGAAGTTTATGGAATGCAGCAACCGGTATGAATGCACAGCAGCTTAATG
>JAITWD010000323.1 GCA_031285465.1 Lachnospiraceae bacterium | reverse complement strand
AATAGATATCAATTGATCTCTGGTCAGGTCGGTAACTGTATTGGCAGTATCAACTACCAGTGCGATACCATCAATAGCAACGATATTTTCCACTGCGCCCGACTCTTTCTCACCGTCATTTAATGAACGGGATGAGTTACCGATATCAACACTACCTGCCAGTACCGATTCAACACCGGCCGATGAGCCAGTAAACTCTGCCGTCACAGCGACACCGGGGTATTTGATCATAAAACTTTCCGCCAAAGCATTAACAAGATTTTCCATCGAAGTACTACCAGCCATCGAGACACTGCCAGACAGATCAGTTGCCGGCACATCGGATGAGGTATCCTCGCTTACTTCAGTTTCTTCACCGGCCGGTTCATCGGTAACAGTAGTATTTTCATTTCCGGTCGACGGTGGATTGGTTCCCGCATTCGGTTCGGCACATCCTGCCAAACCGGTCATTCCCGTAATTATCATTGCCGTAGTGCATAACAGCGCTAAAATTTTCTTTTTCATATTTCCTCCTATTTATGACCCTTCATTAAAGTAGTCAACATTATGGTTGCTTTTTGGTTTTGGTTTTATGTATGACGGACGTCCTCAGCCAAACCGCAAGTTTTATTTGCGTGTCTCCTGCATAGTAAAATATTAGCACAATAAAAAAAACGCAAATATCATGATTAAGTAATTTCTATGTAAAATTCATGTAAAATCAGAAATTTATCAAGAAGCTAAATTTAGATCAAATCCAAAATTTGCCCCAAATAAATTAGGGCGATCTATGCTGATCGCCCTAATCATTAATAAGAATATACTAATTAAATCGGTATACCATAACTACAATTTCATTTCATATTTCACGCTATCGGCTCTGGTAAACCCCATACCCTCATATAATTGGTGAGCCTCATAAGCACTATTATGGCAGGTCAGCGAAATCGAGCGGTAACCCTGCTTACGTGCCTCTTCAATCACATGCTCTATTAACCTTCGCGCCACATTATGCCGTCGGTATCTACTCATTACCGCCACATTAAAAAGCATTAAGCAGGGCTGGAAATTAAAGGTAAATAACTCAATCGCATATTGTGTAACACTTCCAATTATTTCCTTTCCGTCTTTTACTACAAAAATGGTATATCCCCTATTTTGACAATAACGCTCATAATAGTCCAACCCATTACTTATTCCAAAACAATCATCGATCAATCGTTTATAGGACGCTAAGTCTGCAAATTTTAATAGTTCGATCATATCGCTCACCCTCCTCTTATCCTTGACATTCCCACCTCATTCAGAATATAATAGCCATGAAACTACCCCACCTACAAAGGAGTCTTTTATGCCAACAATAACCCCCTTTTCCAGCGTCCGGCCCCGCGCCGACCTCGCTGACCGCATCGCCGCTCTACCATACGATGTTTACAACCGCGCCGAAGCCGCTGCCATTGTCACAACCGAACCACTGTCCTTTCTTCGGATCGACCGTGCTGAAACCAACTTCCCTGATGATGTTGGTCCTTATGATGATCGTGTTTATGACAAAGCCCGTGAACTAATGGAGCACATGATCGCCGATCAATCATTTATCATCGATGATCAACCAGCCTACTATATCTATGAGCTTACCATGAACGGGCGCACCCAAACCGGTCTGGTTGCCTGCTCCGCTATTGAAGACTACGAGAACAATCTTATCAAAAAACATGAAAAAACGAGGACCGATAAGGAGCTCGACCGTATTTGCCATGTAGATATCACCAATGCGCATACCGGCCCGATTTTCCTAGTTTATCGTTCACATAAATACATAAACACCCTCATTGACACCGCCAAACAATCCACTCCAGAATACGATTTCACCTCTGATGATGATATCCGTCACCGGGTCTGGATCCTGGCTGAGACTACGACCATAGATGCCATAAAAGATGCTTTCGCCGATCTCCCCGCCACCTATATCGCCGACGGACACCATCGCTGTGCCTCCGCCGTCAAGGTGGGCTTTAAACGCCGGGCGGCTAATCCCGACCATACCGGAACCGAAGAATATAACCGCTTCTTATCGGTTCTCTTTCCCGACGATCAACTATGCATCCTGCCCTACAACCGTGTCGTCGCCGATCTGAATGGTTTGACCACTGCCGAATTGCTCTCGGCGATCAAAGATCATGGTTTTACCGTTGACTATATGGGAAACCAACCGGTCACCCCGGTGGCCAAAGGAACCTTCGGCATGTATCTGGAGGATGGATGGTATCAACTGACCGCTGCCCCTTCCCTGCATGTCGATGATCCGGTTGATGGTCTGGATGTTTCTTTGCTGCAAAATCACCTGCTGCAACCGATTCTTGGCATCAATGATCCCAAAACCGACGGCCGGATCGACTTCGTTGGCGGCATCCGTGGTCTCGGTGAACTGGAAAAGAGAGTGGCTAATGATATGACCGTCGCCTTTTCACTCTACCCGACCTCGATCGAAGAACTGCTGACCGTCGCCGATGCTGACCTCCTAATGCCCCCCAAATCCACCTGGTTTGAACCCAAACTAAGAAGTGGCCTTTTTATTCACCCACTTTCATAACATAATTCATTTAGGGAAACGCTGATAAAATCGTTTCCCGCGCCACAATCAATAGTAAATCTCGCCAGCAGGAGGAATCCGATCTTCATCCTGCTGGCGAGAGCTTTTACTTCTTGTCTTTGCCTTAGAAATGCACTTTATACCTATGCCTTAAAGAGTGTACCGATCTGAACCCCTTCTAAAATATCCGGCACATTATAAACCCGCCCGCCATTTGCAATTACCATATCAATCCCTGCGCCCAAAACAATCTTGGCGGCGGCTACCTTAGTTGCCATTCCGCCGGTACCCACATCCGACTTAACCCCTTTAGCCATCTCCTCCAGCTCACTATCTATTGTGCGCACACAATTTATAAAGACCGCATTCTCATTACTACGCGGATCGTCAGAATATAACCCATCAATATCGGTCAGCAGGATCAAAAGCTCTGCTCCCACCAATTCCGCAACATAAGCGGAAAGGGTATCATTATCGCCAAAATTATCACTCTGGATCTCGTCGGTGGAAATAGCATCATTCTCATTCAGGATCGGAATGACCCCCATCTTCAACAGTTGCTCCAGGGTTCGCTGCGTATTTGCCCTTGTGGTTTCATTAGTGATCACATTCCTCGTCACCAGGATCTGCGCGATGGTCTGATTGTATTCGGCAAACAGCTTTTGATAAATCATCATCAACTGTGCCTGTCCGACCGCCGAACACGCCTGTGTGATCGCCAGCTCCCTGGGCCGTTCCTTTATCCCGAGCGCCTTACGTCCGGCGCCAACCGCTCCCGACGAAACCACGATCACCTCTTTGTTACGGTTCCTGATATCGGTCAGGACCCGCACAAATTTTTCCAGTTTGATCAAATCGACATGACCGGTCTCCGGATGGGTAATGGAGGAGGTTCCAATCTTAACCACCACCCGCTTTTTATCTTTAAAATAACTTCTGTCAATAATGGTTTCCATTGCTATTACTACCTTTCTGCCACGATACTTCGTTCAAATTATTTTAACACATCACCGGAATGTTGCAACATTTTTTTGTGATATTCTTATTGCCTGATAGATATCGCGTCATGTATAATGAACATTGTGTTTACCTTATACAAGACAAAAAAAGATTATCGTTTCGTATAAATATTACGGCCGAAAAGATATGACGGTCAAATGAATTGTGAGGAATTATCTATGTGGGCTGCTACCGATTGGAATGACTACGAAGTATTAGAAACTGCTGCCGGAGAAAAATTAGAACGGTGGGGACAATATCTGCTGGTTCGTCCCGATCCACAGATTATTTGGCATACCGCACAAAAGCACCCGGGGTGGTCTCAAAGAAACGGTCATTATCACCGCAGTGCCAAAGGCGGGGGCGAATGGGAGTTTTCCGGTCTTCCGGAAGAATGGACTATCGGATACCGTGATCTGCGTTTTCGCTTAAAGCCTTTTAGTTTTAAGCATACCGGTATTTTCCCCGAACAGGCGGTTAATTGGGACTGGTGCTCCGAAAAAATCCGCGCCGCCGGACGACCACTAAAAATCCTCAATCTTTTTGCCTATACCGGCGGGGCAACCCTATCGGCCGCTAAGGCCGGCGCGCAGGTTACTCATGTTGATGCCTCCAAGGGAATGGTCAACTGGGCAAAGGAAAATGCTGATCTATCCGGACTGTCGGATGCACCGATCCGTTGGTTGGTGGATGATTGTGTAAAGTTTGTGGAACGGGAAATCCGTCGCGGTAATACCTACGATGGTATAATAATGGATCCCCCGTCATATGGCAGGGGACCCAAAGGTGAAATCTGGAAAATTGAAGATAATATCTTCTCATTTTTAGAATTGACCGCCAAGATCCTTGCAAAGGATGCCGCATTTTTCCTGATCAATTCCTATACGACCGGACTGCAACCGGCAGTGCTGGCTTATATGTTACATACAACCCTGGTGCCTAAGTTTGGCGGCCGGGTTTTGGCCGATGAAATCGGATTACCGGTGAAAGCCGATGGACTCATCCTTCCTTGTGGCGCTTCCGGACGCTGGGAACAGCTGTAAACATATGTATTAACTTGGGGAAACGCTGATTTAATCATGGTTTCCTAGTAGTAGAAGCCGCTACTTCCGAATACACTGGCGAGCGCCGCGGTAATAACCGATGATAAAATAATCGAAAGAACAATACCGATCGCCATGAAGATAAGGGTCACTTTACAATAGTTTGCCTTGCTCTTTTTCGTGTCCTTACCAAAAGCCCATACAAACAGCATAATTATGTTTAGGCAGGGAACCATCATCACCAATAAAGTAACGACCCATTCGCCGATCGATACCGGTTGCTCAAGATCACTTCCTTGTTGTGGCTGATAGTAGGTTTGTTGGGTTTGTTGATTGAAGTTTTGATTATCCATAATAATCCTCCCATAATTTTATTTCCAGATTATACCATAACAATTGATTAATAACAACCCAATTTGTCAATAAAATCCCCTTAATGCGTTTTTTCTTAAAAATATCACCGACAAGATCACCCAGTAATGGACAGCCAGATTCTATCAATAAAATCTCTGTATCCGGGAATCCGTTGCTCCAACATATTATTTCTGGTATATACATAAGGCACTCGATCCGGAAAATAAAGGTACATTCTTACCAGATATAATACAAACAACAAAATAAGCAAAATAACAATCCCCTGTACAAATCCTTTAACCGGTCGCCCACAAACATATCGGCATACTAAACAATATCCGGCAAAGATGACTATCAGAAAGGCGATCGGATTCATAAAAAAGGCGCGCGCAAACTGACCGGTTAAAACCGAAGTGATCGCCCGTGTCATCCCACAACCGGAACAGGGCAGACCGGTCATCATCACCGATGGACAACTTACCGGCAAAAACCATTGGACAAACAGATAATAGAGTGCCGCCAAAATCCCTCCCCAATAATATTTTCGTAAATCGGTCCACACTCTTCCTGCAATTACCTTTATCATCCGAATCATTACCTATACCTTTCAAGTCTCATTTTTCTAGGGAAACACTGATAAAATCAGCTTTTCCCTAACTAAAAGTCATACGCCCGGCTTTCCCCTCACGGCTGGCTTAGCACCCGGGCGATCGCCTCACGTAATTCCCGTATATCAATCGGCTTGGACAGATGGCCATTCATGCCACACTCGATCGATTTTTTCATATCCTCGTCAAAAGCGTTGGCTGTCATCGCAATGATCGGGATCACATCCGCATCGGCTCGGGATAATTTCCGGATCCGCTTAGTCGCCTCCAGACCATCCATAATCGGCATTCGGATATCCATTAGAATAATATCATAATATCCCGGTGCGCTGGCAGCATATTTATCCAGTGCTTCCTGACCATTCAAAGCTACCTCCACCATAAAACCCTGTGCTGTCAAAATGGTTTCGGCTATTTCAACATTAAGTTCATTATCTTCAACCAACAAGATCCGGATCCCAACACTATGAAATTCATCCCCAACGCCAACATCTGCCGTTAGGATCTCCGCAGGATCGGTCAACTCCATCTGTAATTTGAAATAAAAACGACTTCCTTGGTCTTTATTGCTATTAAGCTCAATCCCACCGCCCATCATATGAACTAAATGATTGCTGATCGACAACCCCAAACCGGTCCCGGCAAATTCATGGAGTCCACTGCTCTCCACCTGTTCAAAGGACTGAAATATCCGTTCAGCATTTTCCGGACTGATGCCAATCCCATCGTCTTGTACGGCAAAGCTAACCCAGCTTACCCCTTCAGTGCCGTCCTCCTGCACCACCTCCAGACTGATATTTCCGCCCGACGGGGTAAACTTGACCGCATTGCCTAGCAGATTGACCAATACCTGACTCAAGCGTAATTCATCACCAATCACCCATTCCGCTGTTATAGCCCCCTGGCGACGATAGTGGATATTCTTGCTTTCCGCCTGGGGAATGATCATATTTTCCACCCCATTAAGGAGATGACTGAGATTTATCGTCGTCTTGGTCAGCTTCATCTTTCCGCTTTCAATTTTTGACATATCAAGAATATGATTGATCAAACCCAGCAGATAATAGGAGGACTGCGATATCTTATGCAGACAATCCTCGACCCGTGCTTCATCCTTTTTTTCCATCAAAGCAATCGTTGTCATTCCAATAATTGCATTCATCGGTGTGCGTATTTCATGCGACATCCGTGATAAAAAATCACTTTTTGCCTGACTTGCCAAGTCATGCTTTACCCGACTTATATTGGATTCCATGATCTTAACAATCTCCTGAAGATCATTTTTATCCTTTTCTCCCCAAGTCGGTACCCGATCACCGCTCTCTATACTTATGCTCTCACTAATAATTTCACCATTATTTTCTCCAGTGCCTGCATTTGTACCTCCAAGCCTCTTTAGGAAGCTGACCGAACCAATATAACGCTCCCGATCATACATTGGTATAGTAATGCCCTCTGACCGATCCGGTAAAAATAAAAACTGGGACTGCAATGGTGATAGGTTGATCAGATCACTGACCGACACCGTCCGCTCACCAAAACGCTCAACCAGATCCTCAAATTCCTCTACAGTAAAATACCTTGCTTTACCGACCTGCGATAGTTCCTCCCACGCAGGCACGCCACCTTCGTCGTCGCCTCTTTGCCAGCAGTAGTTCAAATAAACCGCACGGAAATCCCGATCGATCATGACCACCACAATGGCATCGGCATTATAATAATGTCCCAATTTATCCAGCATCACCGCAATGATATTGCCCAACTCTCCCCCTCTGTCAAAAAAATTGAAAGCAAGTGCTGTCATATCCGGTATCTCCATATAGGTAATCCCGACAATATCATTTATCTCTTTTTGCTGCTTTGCCACCTCGGCTGCTGTGAAAGAATGTCCTTCCTGACTAAGCTTTCGGAATAGGTCCTGTGCCGCTAATGTCACTAGTTGCTCGAAGGAAAAATGTTCACCCTGCAAAAGCGACCGTCCTGAAGCCATCCGGATGGTTAATTGACTGCCCGGATATAATCGACCGGTCCGCTCCTGTACATCATCGATAAGCTTCTCCCCATCCTCCGGACCACCATCACTGATCCATATTAAAAATACATCGCCCCCCAGGCGCACTCCCACCATTGCTTCAGTTAACATGCTCCTAATGATCCGACCTACCCCTTCAAGAATCGCATCACCAAAAACCATCCCATACTCTTCATTGATCGCCCGAAAGCCAATCATATCCAGTAACACCATGCACCCATTTTCATGGTTGTGCAATTCGGAGTCGATCAAACGCCGACCAGCTTCTTTTTTCAGCAGACCGGTCGTACCATCAAAACGCTGTTCTTCCAGCTTTTTAAGATCAGCCAGCTTCTCCTGATGAATATTTTTGATACTGCCGATAATTTTGGAACGATGTCCTTCGGTATCTATGGTCACCGTCCCCTTTATTCTTGCCCATTGATAGGCAATGCTTTCGTTAAACTGGACCAAAATCTCCAACTCTACTTCACTATAAGCCTTGTCAATAGTGTCCAGCACTAATTGCCAAAAATCAGGGTGGATGGGAGAATATTCACTGATCAATTGATTTTTCAGATAGTAATTTTTAGTAGTCACCGTGTCATTTTGATTATTTATACGACGTGAATCATTTCCCGTCAGACCGTCATTCCAGTTTTCATCGATTATTTCCAGCTCCTGACTGTGATAATCATAACTAAAAAGGCTATCGGTACTGCTACGAAGGGCGATCCGGTAACGCTCCTTTTCCTCTCGCAGGATATATTCATTCTCTTTCTGCTTCTCTGTCAGGCGCTTAACAACATCATAAAGCATATTAACTTCCCGTATCTGGGACGGCCGCAAACTGATCACTTGACTACCGGAGCTGGCTCTAATGGACTCAACCAGTTTTCTGATTGGTTTGGTGATAAAGTTTGCCAGCACATATATCATGATACAACTAAAAACAAATGCCGCACCGATCCCAATAATCAGATTCATCCGCAACCGATCGCTAAAACCAAACAACCCTTCATAATCCTCAATACCGGCCAGTACCCACTGTTCACTCTCGAAAGGAGTTCGTGGACTGTATAGAGCAAATTCTCTAATTGCGACATACAGTGGCTTTTTTTGTCCGATCATCCCGTCAATCTGATAAAACGACGGATATTGGGTTGCCTCCATAACCACTCCGCCCTCTACAGCAGCTATACTATTGGCCAGAGCGCCGGAGTCCAAAAGAGGTACCAAACGACCGTCTTCCGCCACTTTTGCCAACATAACATTACTATTTTCATAGTTTTCCAGTTCAGAGTCAACAATCATTTTGATGAGATGATTATAGGAAATCTCCGTCCCCATCACCCCATATACCACCCCTTCGTATACTAAGGGAATACTGTACGTAACAACTCTAAAATTATCGATTTGACTGTTTTGTGACAAAACAAATGGTTCGCTCCAATAACCCAGGTTCTGATAGGGAACCAATGGATTATCCAAGGCGGCCTGATAAGGTTGATAGAAAAAACGTTCACCCTCCCGCTCTCCCGACTGGGCAAAATGGAAATCGGTCGTCCAGAAGCTATCTAGGGGAATCGCCCGCTCATGCGCAAACTCGCTGTTGCCCCGTTCTATTAAAACATCAGAATAATTGCCCGGATTAGCGATCGGGTCAACATCCCGAAAATAAACTCCACTCAAAATATTGTCTTCTTCAGTAAGATTGGGATTGGCAAGGATAATAAAACTACCAGTAGCTGTAGTTCTTCTCATCATATCAAGACACGCCTGCGACACAACACTCAGTAACTCCTCCTTAAGTGCTGAGCTGGCCATAAAGCTCTTAATGTCGATCTGCTTCTGCGCAAGTAAAAGCGACAGCGCCTCATCGATCCGCTCCTTTTCTTCCCTGACATTGGACCATTGCTGAATCATCTTGTTTTCCAGCATGACCTTTTTGCTTTCGGTCGAACGCCCCAGGATGTCAACCGAATTGTCCGCCAATAACGCCGTGCTACCCCCCCATACCACCGAGCCATAGGTAATCAATGCCTGAAACAGCATTACGACGATCAGCGGAAAAATAAATATACTTAAAATA
>JAITWD010000286.1 GCA_031285465.1 Lachnospiraceae bacterium | reverse complement strand
GACCCCTCTGGGCAACGTAGATGTGGTTAGCGTTCTGACCGATTGCTTACTTGGCTTTCATTCCCTGTTTGAGAAAAAGGGGATTAACCCCCAGGTCGATCTGCCCGATCATGCTGTGATGATCGTTAGCAATACCCAGGCATTGGAACGTATTTTCCAAAATCTCTTCCAAAATGCTTTGCGATACGCTATCGATACCATCGGTCTGTCCCTGTCAGCCGAAGGTATCTTCACCATTACCAACAATACTGAGGTTCTAACGGTTGACGATACCACCCACCTGTTTGAGCGGTTTTATACCGCCGACCGGTCCCGGTCGACCGGCGGCAGTGGACTGGGGCTCTATATTGTCAAGCGACTGCTGGAAAAAACCCATGGCACCATCGGCGCGACCAAATTGGAAAACGGTTTCTTTTGTCTGGAAATTGTCTTTAGAGTGGTTTGAACTTTCCCTCTCTTATCAAAACACAAGCCGCAGCCAGATCTTCTTTTGCATTTTCATAACGATACTTAGAAAGATCAACTATGCTGCCGTCCATAGCACCACCCCTTCTCTTACGACATTTTGATAAAATGGCGTCACTTTCTCCCATTTTTTGAATAGTTCATAGTCGATATCAATTACTGAAAAAACTTTATTATATTTTAGATTCATATCAACAATCATATCGGAAAGCTTATCTTCGGTCGTTTTTTCCATACTGCCCTTAATCAATAGTGCTACATCAACATCCGATTTTTCCGTATTTGTGCCTCTCGCCACCGATCCGTATAAGATGACACTGACCGTTTGTTGCTCCATAATCGAAAGAATTCCTGCCACAAGTTCCATTAAAATCTTCATCTCCATGATGCCACCTCCCTACTACTTTTACTTATAATTATATCCACTAATTACAAAGGAGTCAATAAACTCATATAGACATCAGGACATATAAATAGAGTATTCCAAAACCAAATCGTTTCGGAATACTCCATCGTCTTGCGCTTAGCCGGAAAATCTCACAACCCCAACATCCGTTCCACATTCATCATCCCGTAGCCTTGCTTGCTCCACGGCTGTTTCAGATCGGTTGCGCTATACTGTAGCTTCTTCTTCGCCTGCTCATTGTTGAAATAGGGATATTTTTGCAATAGCAGTGCCACTCCCCCCGTTACGATCGGGGTCGCCATCGATGTCCCGCTCTTGGCAATATATCCGTTCCGATATTTATTGCCCTTGCGTTCAATATACAGATTACATGATACGATGTCAGTGCCCGGTGCCACCACATCGGGCTTTTTAACCGCATGGGGGCTGGGACCGCGTCCCGAGTAATTCTCACATAAATACTCCCGGTTACCGAAATAACCACCCTCATTACAGCCCACTGTAATGACCCGCTTGAGGGTTCCGATCGGTGAAAGTGACATCAGCTCCGGTCCCATATTACCGGCGGCACATACCACCACCAGACCATCCATCCAGGCTTCATCCACCGCCCGTAATAGTCGTTCCATCCGATCCTTGTCGGTTCCTTCCGACATGCCGATCGAGATGTTCAATACTCTGATATCATATCGGGATTTATTTTCTAACACCCAATGGATTCCGTCGATCATCTCTTCGATGTTGCCGTCACCCTTGTGGTTTAATACCTTTCCGACAACCAGTCGGCTGAGCGGAGCCATGCCCTTATATTTTCCGTTAGAGGCCGCCCCGTTACCAGCGATGCAGCCGGCCACATGAGTCCCATGCCCACTGTCATCATATTTTGTGTTTTGTCCATTCAAAAAATCGCGGAAGGCTATCACCCGGTTTTCGAAGTCGGGGTGATTGCCGATCCCGGTGTCGAGCACTGCCACCGTAACCCCTTCATTACCGCAGGTACTGACCAGTCGGTCATGACAGCCCAATTGTTTTCTGACCCGAAACATAAAAACTCCCGGCCTTTTTATTTAGCATATGCCAGAAATTTTGATGAGTTCATGCGGGGGGTGGCATGGGGTGAAGCCGATGGGGTAATAATATTAGGGCATCTTTTGGGGACCGATTTACAGGTAGCGCATTATCTGGGGACGGGTTGTGCGGCCTAAGATGCCTTTAATACAGATTGCATTGCCGATCAGGAGCACCGCTAAATATATCAGTGACCACCGGAGGTGGTCGGTGGTTCCGTAGACGATCGCGACCACGGGCAGAACGAAAAGGATGGATATTATGCTGGTCACATATAGACCGTGACGCGGGGTTTTCATTAGCACCGAAGCGATTGCCGAGAGAGCGATCATCAGCATGGAGGACATAATCCCCACCGGAAATAACAAGACCAGCTGTCCGATGGTATAGTGATCGACCAATATGAATTCGGGGCGGATCCATCCATATACCGTTACCACCAGCAAGGTTATCAAGGCGGATACCGCCAGCATGACGGTCGATACCAACAGGGGGACCATGCATTTGGCCAGAACGATCGACCGTGCCGGGAGCGGGGTCGCCAGCAATGATTCGCCGGTTTTATACACCTTTTCCCCGCCGATGGAATAGGCGATCAGGTTGGTCGGTACACGCGGGATCAATAGGATGGTGGTAAAGACGGCGTAATTGAGGTCGAATACGCCGGTGTATTGTGGGAGCACGCAGGCGATCAATGCCGGTGTGGCACACATCCCCGCAAAGTTAAGCAGCATAAGTTTCAATGTCAGCAGGTACTTTAATTCAAAACAAAACACCGTTCCAAAAGATGACTTGGGCGTCCCCATCACGAGATGATTTTGATGGGTTGCCCGCACCGCTTTGCTTTTGATGTTCTCATAATAATCCGATTGTTTCATTGTGCTTAACTTAATGGCAAAGAAAAGGATAATGCAAAGGTAGATAAATATTAGCGTCATGCCCATCAGCGCTGCTGTGGTGCGGTCTACCAGCACGATGACCGCTGTGTATATCAGAAAAATCATGCCCATCGGGTAGGCGGCACGCGACACCCGGCTGTTGGCAGTACGCATATCGGCCGATGTGGCGGAAAGGTAAACACCGGAAAGGGCAATGGCACCGAAATTAAACAGCGCCATCAGGAGTATCCCCATCCATTGCCACACCGCCATCGTTCCTTCATTGCCGGTTAGTCCAATCAGTCCGCTCTGCCCGGCAGATCCGCGCAGCCAGTTGGTCAGGGTCGCGCACAAAACGATCAGACCGAAAAAAACAATGGCAAAGCACAAGCAAAAGCGGGCTTTACCCCATACAATACTTTTACCGCTCATCGGCGAAGACAGGAGGGGTTCGAGGGTTCGATGATCGCGCTCTCCTGCCACACTATCGGAAAGGAGCGGTTTTAGAAAGGTGGTCGTCAATAGCGCCGCCATGGTTAGTGATGAGCCCATGCCGCCCATCGCCATCGGGACAATGATCCCCACGATCACAATGGTCAGTCCATAAAAAATAAGCATTCCCTTTTCACGTTTGAATCGGGCAAGCTGTATCTGTAAAACCAAGGTCGAATGGTTCATTTATTTGCCCCCTTAGCTTCGGTTATTTTTATTGCTTCGGTTGTTTTTATTGTTTCAATATCCATGTAGAGTTTTTCAAGCGAGAACTGCCCCTGCTCGACATATTGGTTGCTATTCTTTAAGGCAGAAATGGAGGCGGTGAGAATATTTTGACCATGACGAAGGATGCTGATGCGGTCACACATCTTTTGAACCTCCTCCAGGTTATGGGTGGTCATGATTATGGTGGTGCCTTGCTCCCTGGCAAGCTGTGACAGGATGGTGCGCAGATCGGCGGTGCTCACTGGGTCGAGTCCGTTGGTCTGTTCGTCCAGCAGTAAAATACGGGGGCGATGGAGCATGGCACGGATCAGGGCAACCTTCTTTTTCATGCCGGTGGAAAAACCTTTTACAATCAGGCATTTCTTGTCAAAGAGGTCGAAACGATCCAGCAGTTGGTCGATGCGTTTATTTGCTTCAACGCGGCTCATGCCGTAGATGTCGGCATAATAGCGGAGGTTGTCATCGACGGTCAGTGACTCATATAGTCCAACATCCTCAGATAGGACCCCGCACATCCTGCGGACGGTATCACCATCGCCAAGGGGATTTTTACCAAAAACGGTGATGGTGCCGTGATCCGGTTCAAGGAGACCCAGGAGCAGACGCAGGGTGGTGGTCTTACCGGCACCATTATGACCTAACAGGGCATACACCTCGCCTTCGTTAATGGTTAGTTGCAGGTCATTGATGGCGGTAACGCTACCAAAGGTTTTTTTAATCGATTCAAATTGGATGGTTAGCATAGTAGGCACCTCGCTTGATTTCTTTGTATAGTTTACCACACATTTTTCGTTAAGTCAACTTTGCATCGAAGGACGAAACTACAAAAGGTCTGTGCATTTACTGCACAGACCTTCTAAATAGGTCGAGCGTCTAAGGAAACACTGATTAAAGCAGTGTTTCCTTAAATCTTTAATCCCCTTATAATCGTTCCTCCCACAGACCATGCTGGTTACAGTAGGCTAATATCCTGCGACCCTGCATTTTGGGAAAACGCAACTCGGCATCTTGCTGGGGGTATAATTTCACGATCAACACACGATCATAACCCACATATGCGACAAATGAAATATAATGCTCACGACTCATTTCATGGTCAATCGTGACGTAATAATCATCCTCATTGACGCCTAGTATTGTGGAGAGTTCTGGCAAAAGTGAAATGTCCGGCCCACCAAGCCCTCGTTCCCATTTTGAAACCGCCTGCTCGGTGATACCCATTTGATCCGCGATTTCACGCTGTGTCATATTCTTTTCTGCGCGAAGTCTGCGGATTAATTTGCCCACTTGAATGTTATCCACTTTGCTCACCTCCTACCTTTAAAATGATAACGATGTTTGAACCGATTTACAATCAACGCTCCGTTTAGTAATATCAGCTGCGACCGCCAATCTCCTATTCACTTTCTTAAATACCCTACCATAAGACCACTTATACTTCAAGAAAAACCAAGACCTATCATTGATCTGGTTTTTCAAAAATGATAAGTAAACTATACATTAAATGGTCAGTGAACTTGACTAGCCGGTTACTTATAACTTATAATAATGATACTTGAATTTCGAATGTTTTAGGATCGCGAGAGCACACCGTGCGAAGCGATCCGTGGTATCATGATGCAACGTCAAGTATGCCGTTGGTCTGATAAAAAAATAAAAGGTGAGGTGGGCGGTTGAATGAAAACCCAGATACGTGAGCTGCGTAAGAAGCGGCGTATTTCCCAGGAAGAATTGGCGAAAGCGGTGCATGTCACCCGCCATACGATCACTTCGATAGAAAACGAAAAGTACATTGCCTCTTTGCCACTCGCCTATAAGATTTCCAGGTTTTTTGGACGGTCGATCGAGGAGGTTTTTGATTTCTCTGATGTGGAGGAGATTGATTATGATATCTTTTAAAAAAGTGATTGAGCGACGGCTATTTATACAGATCGTTAAAGCTACTGTGATCGGAGTACTAGTGATAGTAGCCCTTTTTATCAAGGCCCGGTTAGCGGGCAGTATTGACGCGGTGGATTCTACGGAAATCTCCATTTTGGTCGGCTTATTAGTAGGCGGTGAGGTTCCCTCCCTTCGTGCCATTCGCAAATATCGGCAAAGCCTTTCCTCGCCAGCGTTATTGGAAGAATTGCACATCGCGGAGACCGACGAACGGAACCGGATGGTTACCCTCAAAACCTGCCGTGCTACGGTGCAGTTAACCGTCGCTTTGCTGGGCTTTGGCGGGATCGTGGCGCTCTTCTTTAGCCGGACCGTTCTAATAACGATCGGTGCGATCTTAATAGTGATCTTGTTGTCATATGTTGGTCTTTGGTTGTATTATTCACGGAAACATTAGTTTGAAAAATCATAGATTTTTCAATTTCTTATTTAGGCAGTTTCGCAGATAAAATCTGCGAAATGCATGGGGATTAGTTTGCCAGGTCGTGTGCTTGTGTGCTAATTAATAGGAACGGGATTAATAAAGGCTCAGCGGGATGGTACCCGCTGAGCCTTACTTAAGCCTATGACTTCCGTATTGCATCTACTGCCATTTTGTGTCGACCCTTACTTTATGTACTTTACCCAAATGTCATAGGTGCAGTTGACTCTACTCTTTTTTGCAATAGTATGTAGGTGCAGATCACCCGTTTTACTGGTGTTTGTGGTAGAATTAACCGACATGGTTATTCCTGAACGCAATGAGCCGTCAGTGTAATAAGAAGCGCCCAGTTCAACTATGTAGCTATCGCCAGAATCCCACCAGCCGCCACTCCCAGCGATTCGTCCGGATGTTCCAATCCCTCCCAAAAACGTCTTTGATTGGACTCCTGCCGACTCGGTTATCGTCCCGGTATATCGGCAACCATACAGCCGATTACCCAGATTATATTCCTTTCCGACCGTCCACAGATCAGGGCGCAGGATCAGTGATTCGGTGTTTAGGTCACCGGTCTCACCCTTTGGACCCGTTAAGCCGTTTGCACCGGTATCGCCTTTTGGTCCCTGGATCCCCTGGGGACCGGGGATACCGGTCTCGCCCTGCTCTCCCTGAGGACCAGCCGGACCGATCGCACCAGGGATGCCCTTGGCACTGATACCGGTATCCACATCACCGATAAACCAGTTTCCGTTTTCACCGATCGACGGAACAGTATTGGTTGCACCCCCTTCTTTATCACTGCCATAATAATAAAAATTATTATGGTTATAGGACGCACATCCCTCTTTTTCACAACAATTTAGTCGCTCCATTTTTAATTCCTCCTTTTTGATTTTGATTGTACTTGATTTTGATTATATGATGTAGGGGTCAAAAGGTATTTTGACCCCATGATACCACGGATTACTCCGCGCTTTGCGCTCCCGTAATCCTAAGCCATTCGAAATCCGCCCTAATCGGGCTACTTTCTCATGTTTTGCGGGTCTCAAAGTCATGTTTTTTCATGCAAGCATGAAACACATGACC
>JAITWD010000137.1 GCA_031285465.1 Lachnospiraceae bacterium | reverse complement strand
ATCTGTTTTCTAATTCTAGTTAATTTTAATTCTCGCTAATTTTAATTCTCACACCTAAAATGTTTTGCCTTTAAAAATGTCGTCCTATTACATTATAGGTTATTTACGCAAAAAAACAAGTTTTATTTCTGTGTCTATCAGCGAAAACACTATATCTTGTATAAATTACCGTTTTAAAACCCAACATATGGCTCGAGTGGTATTTAATATATTTTATTTTGTAAATTTTTGCCTAAACATGTCATAAATTTACTGCCTTTTTTTGGTAAAACTGGTTTGTTCTGTTCTTTCCGCAGAAAAAGGATTCACAACCTTCATGAAGTATAAATACATTTAATGGAAAAGCTAGCTATTTCCACTAAAGACAGTAAATCTTCCATCGAAGTCAATAAATCCTTTTATCGCCACCAATCTCTATTTTTTATACCTTAGTCGGTTCCGAGTTTCTGCTTCTGATCTTATCGACCTCTTCAAAAACCATATCGTTCATCACCTTGATATAGGTCCCTTTCATGCCTGAGGAGCGTGATTCGATCACACCCGCGCTTTCAAACTTCCGCAAGGCATTAACGATCACCGAGCGGGTAATTCCAACCCGATCGGCTATTTTACTGGCCACCAGGATTCCTTCCATTCCATTCAACTCATCAAAAATATGTACTACGGCGTCCATCTCCGAAAAAGACAGGGTATTGATCGCCGACTTGATCACCGTCAGCTTACGGCTCTCTTCTGCATTCTCCTCGTTGACCGCCCGAAGCATCTCCAAACCAACAACGGTTGTACCATATTCGCACAGGATAATATCATCCAGATCGTACTGCTCACCGCTTTTATAAATAAACAGTGTTCCCAACCGCTCACCGGCAATATCAATGGGAGTGATGATGCCTTGAAACTTCTTGACACATTGATCCTCAAAACCCAGGGTTTCAAGATTAACATTCTCCTTAGTAGATAAAACTGATAGCAAGCGCTCATTCAACATACTGTCAATAAAGCCACCTACTCGATCGACAATCAGCTCGGAAATGCAGTCCATACCCTCCGCTGTGCCGATACCCAGCACTTTACCCTTCTTGCTGATAACCAAAACATGGGATCTTATTATTTCACACAAAACCGAACAAATATCACTAAATATCACCTTGCTCGAACTGTTGTTATGTAATAGTTTCCCGATCTTCCTAGTTCTGTCCAGCAATTGTACACTGCTCATTTATCCTTCCTCCGTAAAATTCAAAAACACAACACGTAGTTCACAATTCACATTGTAACACATGAATTATTACATTACAACGGTTAATCATATAATTTCATTTAAATCATATGGGAAATTATACCCAGAAGTAGAATTTGACAATAATTTATACAGTTTTTTTAGGCAGTGCCTTATTTACTGTTTTGGTTTGACATAACCGCAGCTTTCACTTACACACACCAGTTTATTTCCCTTTTCCAACAAAACCGACCCGCATTCGGGACAGGTCTCTTTGGAAGGTTTTTGCCAAACCATAAAGTCACAATCGGGATTATCAATACAACCAAAGTAACGACGACCCTTCTTAGTTTTTCTCGCCACGATGTCTTTACCACATTTGGGACAGGGGACACCGATCTTTTCGAGGAAAGGGGCGGTATTACGGCATTCCGGAAAACCTGGGCAGGCTAAAAAACGACCATGAGGACCGTACTTAATGACCATTTGCCGTCCACACAATTCACAGACCTGATCGGAGACCTCATCGGCAATCTGGACCTCTGCCAGCTCCTTCTCGGCAATCTGGACCGCCTCATCTAAATCAGGATAAAAGTTAGATACCACCGTCTTCCAATTGACACTGCCCTCTTCTACACCATCTAATAAAGCTTCAAGATTGGCTGTAAAATTAACATCGACAATCGTCGGAAAGGCATCGACCATCATACGGTTGACCACCTCACCCAACTCGGTAACGTAGAGATTTTTATTTTCTTTGGTAACATAACGGCGTGCCAGGATGGTGGTAATGGTCGGCGCATAGGTACTGGGGCGACCGATACCAAGCTCTTCTAACGCTTTTACCAGTGACGCTTCGGTATAATGTGGTGATGGTTGGGTAAAGTGCTGTTTATGATCAAATTCCTGCCATTTCAGCTCGGTATCGGTATCCACCTTCCGGGCAAGGGTGATATTCTCTTCTTTTTCTTCATCTTCGACATAAACCGAGCGAAACCCGTCAAAAATAACGCGGGAAGCTGCCACAGTGAAGCGATGTGCACTGCCATCACTGCTTGCCCCATTAACGGCATCGATCCGGATCGAGGTGGTTTCATATTTTGCCGGGTTCATCCGACTGGCAACAAATCGCTTCCAGATCAACTGATAAAGGCGGAACTGATCGCGGGAAAGTGACTCCTTTAACTCAATCGGAGTGCGGGTGATCTCGGTGGGACGGATGGCTTCATGAGCATCCTGGATTTTTTTATTGCTCTTTTTTTCATTGTCACTGCCGGCGGCATAATCGTCACCATAGTTTTTGCGGATATATTCCTCAGCGATCTGTGCGGCTTCTTCGGAAACACGGGTGGAGTCGGTTCGCAGATAGGTGATGACGCCGACCGTACCAACCTCCTTGATATCGATACCTTCGTAAAGCTGCTGGGCAACGCTCATGGTCTTCTGAGTGGAAAAGTTAAGTACCTTACTTGCCTCCTGCTGTAAGGTGGAGGTGGTAAATGGCAATGGAGCTTTTTTAATCCGTTCCCCCTTCTTTACTTCCCCGATGCGGTAGGTGGCGTCGGCAAGGTCCTTAAGGATGGTCTGCAATTCGGCTTCTGAGCCGATGGTTACCTTGGTATTCCTGGTACCATAATATTTTGCCACCAGGGGCTTCCGCTCTCCGGGAATGGCAAAGGTGGCTGCCAATGTCCAGTATTCTTCGGGAATAAAGGCATTAATCTCCTCCTCCCGATCACAAATGATCCGTAGCGCGACCGATTGAACCCGGCCAGCACTGAGACCACGCTTAACCTTACTCCATAATAGTGGCGAAATACGATACCCCACCATCCGATCGAGCATACGTCGCGCCTGTTGCGCATCAACCAGATCCATATCGATCTCACGGGCATTTTTAAGCGAATCTTTAATGGCATTCTTGGTAATCTCATTGAAGGTGATCCGATAAACCTTTTTGTCCTCCAGCTTGAGTGCCTTAAGCAAATGCCAGGAAATGGCTTCACCCTCGCGGTCAGGGTCGGTTGCCAGATAGATTTTCTCGGCCTTTTTTACCTCACGTCGTAATTTGGCAAGGATATCGCCTTTACCACGGATAGTAATATATTTAGGCTCGTAATTGTTAGCCGCATCAAAGCCCAATTGACTTTTGGGCATATCGCGGACGTGACCATTACTGGCGGTGACTTCGTAGTTGGGACCAAGGAATTTTTTGATTGTTTTGACCTTGGCGGGGGATTCGACAATTACCAGATATTTTGCCATGATTAACCTCTTTGATTTTTGTATTTTTATTTTTTTAATTATGATCTTTTGTGTTGATATTAACTATATATTGTTTACATTGATCAACTTTAATTTCGTTTGCATTGATTTATTATATTTCATTTACTTTGATTTATTATATTGCGTTTGCTTTGATTCATTATATTGCGTTTGCTTTGATTCATTATATTGCGTTTGCTTTGATTCATTATATTGCGTTTGCTTTGATTTATTATATTGCGTTTACTTTGATTTATTATATTGCGTTTACTTTGATTTATTATATTGCGTTGCATTTATTTATATTTCATTTGTATTGATTTACTTATATTGATTCTACTATACTAATTTAGATTGTGCATATTGAGCTTTTAAGTTAATAATAGATAATCTTGCCGGATTAATTCGTGTTTTGGGATTTTAAGTTGAGTGTTTGCTATGATGACAAAGTAACCAATATGCCTCCAATTCGGTTACTTCTATATAATATACCGTTTGTAGTGGTTGGTTACTTCGGGTTATTATTGATCGGTAATTATGACTGATAGGTGACGTGCAACACTATACACCATATTTACGTTTGATGCAAGTGTATTTTATAAAAATGGTCAGAATAACGACAATAATTAAAAAATGTGCTGGGTAGCGCAGCTTTTGTTCCGCGCGTAGTTGTGCATCGGTTTTATATCACAGGAGTATTTTCCTACGATATAAAATATCCGCGTAGACCGACTTAAGGTCGTTCTACGCGGATATTTAAACCGATCAGGGCATGATCGCCTGCTTCATTGAGCGGATATAATCATATATATGTTCAG
>JAITWD010000105.1 GCA_031285465.1 Lachnospiraceae bacterium | reverse complement strand
CGGTCAGTTCAAAGTTCGTCAAGCGCTTGTCGGTAAACTGTGGCGCCAGAAGCTCCTCTGCCTTCATCCCCAGTCCCACCGTCTCGCTAATCTCCAAAAAGGCAATGCCATTGATCGTCCCGCCATTCCGGATGCCTACCGTCATCACAATATCACCGCCATACCCATTATGGCTGACCACGGTGAACACGCAGCCCATAAAGGATCGCTGTTCATCATACGCCAATTGAAGGTTCAGTATCCCGGTGTCCGAATAACCGCCTTCCGCCAGTACTTGTGCGGCAAGCGCTCCATCAAGCGTCTCCTCCTCAAACTCGACCGCATCGGGAAACACCTGCTTATAGGCGGCAATGACCGCCTCGGCATCGGCAGCGGCGATGGTATCCTTAGTCAACAGGTACACCCCGCCCAAAAGCAGACCGGATACCAGCGTTATGGCAAAAATTATCAACATATTTTTAATCATCGTCGTCATCCGATTGCCCTCCTGCTATTTCTGATCATCATCATCCCTTTTTCCCTCCTGCACCAAATGGTTGGGGAAGGGTGATCTTCTCGATCAGCGGCACCAACAGGTTGCCGATGATGATCGCGTAAGAAACCCCTTCTGCCGAAGGACCAAACACCCGGAAGATCGCCGTAAGAAAGCCCAGCAGTAAGCCATAAAGGTACTGTCCCCTGACGGTAACCGGCCGGGTCACATAATCGGTTGCCATGAAAAAGGCACCCAGCATCAAACCACCGCCGGCGAGATTGGCGGCAACAAAGGTCATATCCCTCTGACCGCTAAACAACACTAAGAAAACCACAAAAGAAACGATGTAACTACCGGGAACCCGCAGGTCGATCACCCCTAACAGGATCAACAGACAGGCCCCCACAACCAGAGCGATCATCGAGGTTTCACCGATCGTACCCGACGTTCGCCCGATCACCATCTCGATCAGCTCAACACTCTGCCCCTCTTTTAACAGCGCCAGCGGTGTCGCGCCGGTGTAGCTGTCAATGGCAAAATCGGTCATGATCGGGGTATAGGCGATCATTAAAAAGCAACGGGCCGCCAACGCCGGGTTCATGAAATTCTGTCCTAAGCCACCAAACAACATCTTCACGATCAGAATGGCAAAGATACCGCCGACCACGGGGATCCACCACGGAACGGTCGGCGGCAGGTTAAGTGCCAGCAGCAGACCGGTCACCGCCGCCGAGTAATCACCGGTGGTCACCGGCTTCTTCATTAACTTCACAAAAATAAATTCGGTTGCTACCGTGGTGGTCACCGTTATTAAAATGATCACCAGCGCCCGCATCCCAAAATTATATATTCCAAAACCGGTGGCCGGCAGCAGGGCAAGGATCACCGCCAGCATGATTCCCCTGGTGCTGATCCGTGACCGGATATGCGGATTGGATGATACCTTCATCAGATCGCTCATTACTTTTTCGCCTCCTTCTTACGTTTGGCAAGCTGCATCTTCCGCATCGACTTGATAGACTGGGTCAGATGCCGTTTGGCCGGACATACATAACTGCAACAGCCACATTCACAGCATTCCATGCCATTTAACCGTAAAAACTCCTCTTCCCGTCCATGGTCGGCATAGACCGCCAGTCGGCTGGGCAATACCCGTCCGGGACAGACCTCCGCACACTTCCCGCAATTAATACAGGCGGTCGGTTCTAAGTCAGCGACGGCATCTGCGGTCAGACACAGTAGCGCCGAAGCGGTTTTGGTGGTCGGCACATTGGTATCGAAAAGGGCAAAGCCCATCATCGGACCGCCGGAAATAACCTTTGCCGGCTTTTTCCTAAAACCACCCGCCTCTTCGAGCAATTGATTATAATTGGTTCCGATCCGCACAATAAAGTTAACCGGATCGACAATCGCATCGCCGGTCACAGTCACCACCCGATACATCATCGGTTTCCCCTCATTGACCGCCCGATTAACGGTGATAACGGTATCGACGTTACTGACCACACACCCCACATCGGCCGGCAGCATCGAAGAATTGATCGCCCGACCGGTCACGGCATAGATCAACTGCCGCTCCGCGCCCTGCGGGTATTTGGTCTTAAGCGCCGTCACGCTCATCCGTGGTTCATCCCTGATCAATTCCTTCAATAATTTGATACAATCGGGCTTATTATCCTCGACCGCAAAGATCCCCCGGGCCTTGGGAAACAGCGCCAGATACACCCGAAGACCGCCGATCAGCCGCTCGGTTTCTTCCAATATCCGTCGATAATCGGAGGTCAGATAGGGTTCGCACTCGGCACAATTAACACACACATACCGGATCGCATCCGGATCGGGTGGCGATAACTTGATAAAGGTCGGAAAACCGGCCCCCCCCATCCCCACGATCCCGGCTTCTTTAACACATTCCACGATTTCCGCCCGGCTCATTTCCGCCAATGGCTTAACCGGCGGATAGTCTACCTCATCATATAAACCATCATTCTCAATAATAATGCTCATCACCATATCACCGGTGACCACCCGCCGCGGTTCGATCGCCTTGACCGTTCCCGATACTGTTGCATAGATTGGTGCCGAAACAAAGCCGACCGCCGCCGCGATCCTTTGCCCCGCCAGGACCTTGTCCCCCTTCGAAACGATCGGCGTCGCCGGTGCTCCGATATGCTGCGCTAACGGATAGACCAGTTCTCCGTTCGGCAGGACCACCCTGATCGGTTTGTCCTTCGACAGATCCTTGCCATCATAGGGATGGATCCCACCCACAAAGGTTTTATCTGACATTCCTTGCCCTTCTTTCCCGTTATATTTTAACACCCATGCATTTCGCAAGTTCTACTTGCCAAACTGCCTGAATAAAAATTTGAAAAATCATAGATTTTTCAAATTAAACCCCATTTATGTATCCATTGCAGCTATTAAGACCTCCCAACATGCCACTTAAGTGGCACAAACAATCCGTGAAACACCCCCTTAAGGGACCGGACACGGAGAAGGTCTACCGACCGATTGGACAGTTACTATAAATATACTATTTTTTTGTCGAAAATACTACAGTATTTTTGTCATTTGTGATACAATGAAGCAGATATACCAACAAAACCTACACGGTAAGGACAGGGGGAGCTTTATGCGCATTGAAACCGAAATTATCAACAACTATCATGTTAAGTACCGACTGGAAAAAATAGCGTCATGGGATAAAATTCTCTTTCTTGACATCGAAACGACCGGTTTTTCTGCGGCCAACTCCTATCTTTATCTGATCGGTTGCATTTATTTTAAGGAGGGCTCCTTCCATGTTATCCAATGGCTGGCTGAGAGCTATGAAGAGGAAAAAGAAATCCTTAGCGCCTTTTTTCAATTTGCCGCCGACTTTACCCACCTGGCTCACTATAACGGCAACAACTTTGATCTGCCCTTTATGGTGCAAAAGTGCGCACAGTACGGATTGCCCTTTTCTTTTGCCCCCTTCGAAGGACTGGATATTTACCGTCGAGTCACACCCTACCGCTCGTTACTCGGACTACCTAACTGCAAGCAAAGGACGGTTGAACAGTTTCTTAAGATTAAGCGGTCCGATCTTTATAATGGCGGTGACCTGATCTCGATTTATCATGATTATGTAGCCGCGCCTTCCATCGAAGGACGGTATCTACTCCTGATGCACAATGTCAGCGATCTGAAAGGAATGCTGGAAATACTACCGATCCTGGCCTACCACGATCTGTTCAATGGGCCGCTCAAAGCTAAAAAGGTTCAGGCAAACTATTATCCCGATTCCAATGGTTATGGACATAATATGCTTTATATGAAGCTACGGCTTCCCTCAGCCCTACCGGCACCACTCTCCTTTAACTACGACCACCTCTTCTTCAAGGGGGATGGCGAGGAGGGGTATCTGGCGGTACCGATCTATGAGGAGGAGCTCAAGTACTTCTATGCCAATTACCAGGACTACTACTATTTGCCGACCGAGGATTGCGCCCTCCATAAATCGATCGCCTCCTACGTTGATAAGGAATTCCGTCGGCAGGCAACCGCCGCGACCTGCTATTCCCGCAAGTCGGCCGCCTTTTTACCACAATGGGAAATCCTGGTCGAGCCCTTCTTTAAACGGGACTATGCCGACCGGCTCTCCTTTTTTGAAATAACGGATGATATTAAAAAGAATCGCCTGCTTTTCTCTGAATATGCCCAGCATATCCTTGGTATCATCAAAAAGGGCCAGGCCGGAAATCACCCGACAAAAGGACAATAAAATAGGTATAAAGAAAAACAACGGCTGTCACAAAACCTCATGGTTTTATGACAGCTATTATTTTGTGCTTTACACCGCATAAAGTGTTTATCTGGTTCTTCAACCGTACTTTTAACTTAAATTCTCTATGATGACTCTAATGAACGTTCGCTGGCTTTTATGAAAGTTTCTGTGCTCTAATGAACGTTCGCTGGCTTTTATGAAAGTCTCTGTGTTCTAATGAGCATTCGATGGCTTTTATGAAAGTCTCTGTGCTCTTACGAAAGCTACTGTAACTTTTATGAGCGATTACCGTGGCTTCTCATAAAAGAAGGAGTTCTTCCTATTATAGCCGATTTCGGTATGATTGATAATCTGTTCGGTACTGCCGATGAATAAATTACCGCCCGGTACCAATGACTGATAAAAACGACGATAGATATCTACCTTAGCCTCTTCAGTAAAATAAATCAGCACATTCCGGCAAACGATCAGATGACAACCCTTAGGATAGGCATCCTTCAAAAGATTATGCTCTTTAAAATCAACCTGACGCTTAATCTCATCGGAAATCTGATAGGACGGCCCGATCTTGGTAAAATATTTCTTCTTAAACTCCTCGGGAACGCCATCAAGACTCTTTTCACCATATAAGCCCACCTTGGCTTTAGCCAGGACCTGCTTGTCAATATCGGTGGCATGGATCTGGATCTGATTTAGTGGCAAATGCTTAGTCAATGCCATGACCAAAGAATATGGTTCATCACCGGTCGAACAGGCAGCGCTCCAAATCTTCAGCGACTTACCAAATTTACTGATCAAATAGGGGAAAACCTCTTTATCAAGTAGCTCCCACTGACCGGGATTCCGGTAAAATTCCGAAACATTAATGGTTAAATAATTGACAAACTCATCGAATTTCACCTTATCAACGCGTAGCGCTGAAATATATTTGTCATAACCGACAATATTATTCTTACCGATCAAGGTATCGATCCGGCGCTTCATCTGCTTTTCTTTGTAAGCATTAAGGTCTATCTGGGTCAATTCAAAAACAGCTTTTTTAAAGTATTCGTAATCGTATGTCACTTGTACACCGCCTCTTTTAATTATTTAAGCCGACCAACAACTGATGTCACGGTCCCCCTCAACTTCCCTGGTTGTATCTTGTGTGTTTCGCTTATTGCTTAATTATATAATAGTATTTTATCCATTGATAGTATTATATCAAAAATATTAATTTATTGATACAATTATCTAATTAAATCCACTATATACCCTATAGCTATAGCATGTTTGCTGATTTTTATACTTATTTTTACTCATTATACTTATTAAAGACAATTTTCCCAGAAAAGCCCCCCCTAAAAGCTTCTACTCTTCTTCGGTTTCCTGACCGGCGATCACGTCATCAATGTTGACCGATGCTACATCTTCATCATATTCCGCGTCATTTTCATCGCTTTCATCCGGTGGTAGCATAGCTTTGATGCTCAGACTGATCTTCTTATCGGTCTCATTAAAATCTACTACCATTGCAGTAACCTCTTCACCTACCTTCAAAATGTCGGCAGGTTTTTCAACATGCTCTTTGGCGATCTGTGACACATGCAGTAAAGCATCCACACCCGGCTCCAGCTCTATGAAAGCACCGAAATCGGTCATCCGTGCAACCCGACCGGTCACTATTTCACCGACTGCATAGACCGATTCGGCATCCTTCCACGGATTGGCATCATCAAATTTAAGACTTAAGGCAATCTTGTTACCATTAATATCCTTAATAAAGGATCGAACCGTTGCACCCACCTTAAACACCTTACGCGGATTCTCCACCCGACCCCAGGACATCTCGGAAATATGTAAAAGCCCATCGGCACCGCCGATATCAATGAAGGCGCCGAAATCGGTGATATTTTTAACCACACCTTCAACCACATCACCCACCTTAATGACTTCAAATAATTTACGTTGCATCTCGGCACGTTCAGCACTAAGTAGCTGCCTCCGGTCACCGATATACCGACGACGCTTGGGATTATATTCACTGATGACAAATTGGATTTCTTTACCGGCATATTTGGTTAAATCCTTCTCATATGTGTCGGAGACCAGACTGGCCGGGATGAAGATCTTCACCTCGTCGATAAGTACACTAAGACCGCCGTCCAAAACCTGTGAAACATTAGCGGTTAATACCTCTTTATTATTAAATGCCTCTTCAATCCGCTTATTTCCACGATCGGCTGCAAGTCGTTTATAGGTTAGCAGAACCTGTCCTTCGCCATCGTTTACCTTAAGCACCTTTGATTCCATAGTGTCACCCTGCTTGACCACTGTGGTTAAATCGACGATCGCTTCGTTGGTGTATTCGTTCTTGGTCAAAATGCCATCGGATTTATAGCCAATATTCAATATGATCTCATCTGGCTTAACACCTATTACCGTGCCCTGTACGATATCTCCTGTCCTTATTGTTTTTAACGATCCTTCCAACATTTGTTCAAAAGTTAATTCTGACATAATTTTGAACCTCCTCAATTATATTATTCGGGGTGGAAGCCCCTGCGGTAATACCTATCAGAGCAGTAGTTATGGGTAATTCCATATGCAAATCTTCCAGGGTCTGTATAAAATACGTGTCTGCACATTTCTTACTGCAAATCTCAAACAGCTTGCAAGTATTGGAACTATGCCGATCACCTATCACTATCATCGCATCCACTTCGGTCGCAATTCGGCCTGCCTCAATCTGTCGCTCTTCTGTTGCATTACATATTGTGTTAACAACATTACCATTGTAACCTTTTTTCTTAAAAATTTCAACTAAATCTTTAAATTTGTTGTAGTTAAATGTCGTTTGGGAAACTATGCAACCGAAACCGCTTAAATTATTGGCGATTACTTCGGCTTCGGTCTCTGATTCAGCCACCATTACTGGTCCTTCTGCCCATCCAGTTATGCCTTCAACCTCCGGATGCCCCTGATTACCAATAACGATAATGGGCCGTCCAAGCCGACTTTCCCGTTCGACAATTTTATGTATTCGTTTAACAAATGGGCAGGTTGCATCAACACAGGACAAGTTGCTTTTTTCAATAATTTGATATATTTGCTTAGATACACCGTGGGATCGGATGATGATGGTCCCTTGGTCGAGCGAGCGTAGCTGCTGCTCATCCCGTATTACCGAAACCCCCCTCTTTTCCAAGTCTTTTACCACCTCTTCATTGTGAATTATGGGTCCATAGGTATAAATCGGATGTCCGGAGGCACCTTCAATTTGCTCATAAACTTTATCGACCGCCCTTTTTACACCAAAACAAAAGCCGGCACTCTTTGCAAGGATCACTTCCATATATAACCATTCCTTTACATTTTATTGGTTGGCCTTTAGTACTTTCTTTCTATTTCACTTGCATTTAGCAGGTTTTGGCCACAACTCTTAATAAAGTAATTTGTTTGATTTACTGTGACTGACAGGGCGGTGAGTGGTACACGGGGCGGTTATCGCCTAACCCCTTATAAACGCTCGACGATTTTGATGATCGCTTCCACCACCTCTTCAATACTCATTAAAGAGGTATCCAACAGTACGGCTTCTTCCGCCTGTCTAAGCGGTGACACTGACCGGTTCATATCCTGATGATCCCGCTTGATGATCTCCTCTTCGATCCGTTTAAGATCGCATTCAATATTTTTATCGGTCAATTCCTTATATCGCCGCATAGCCCGAACCGCACTGTCAGCCGTCAGGAATATTTTCACCTCTGCATTGGGTAA
>JAITWD010000078.1 GCA_031285465.1 Lachnospiraceae bacterium | reverse complement strand
CCAGATAATTCTGCCTTTGGTCAAATCATAAGGAGAAAGTTCCAAGGTAACTTTATCTCCCGGTAGGATGCGGATGAAATTCTGGCGCAATTTGCCACTTATATGAGCCAAAACACGATGGCCATTTTCCAATTCCACTTGAAACATGGTATTGGGCAGCTTCTCCACGACCGTTCCTTCAATTTCAATAACATCAGATTTTGACATAGATAACCTCCTATTTAAACTTGAATTTAATCATTATACGCTATACATTACTACGGTTGAAATTTGTACTGATAAAATACCGGATTTCTTCATTGTATATCGGCACTTGTGCTTTCAATCGCTCTAACAGACCATTGTCCACTGTCTTATTAATAATTTGGAGATGTTTTTTATTTTTGCGTTTTGGCTTATCAATGGTTCTTGACCGGCCATCCGCTACATATAGATATTCGTCGGTTTCGGCTATTATGATAAAGATATCTCCTTTATCGTGACCCGATCGGGAAATCGCCAATTGACCGCGACGGTCATTCACCGGCAAACGCTCCTCTTGCCCATGCATAATTATACTCCTGTTATTATAAGTATAGATTATTTGTATGCTCTACCTGCGGCATCTGATCAATCGCATCAAGCAAAGAAGGTTTTAATGGGCCATCGTTAACAACTCCGGCTCACCCTCTGTGATCAGGATGGTGTTCTCGTAGTGAGCCGACCATGAACCGTCTTCACTGACCACCGTCCAGTCGTCTTCCAACCATTCTACCTCTGCATATCCCATATTGATCATCGGTTCAATACATAAGGTCATTCCTGGTTGTAACTTAATACCACGCCGTTTCTGGGCAAAATTGGGAATCTGGGGATCCTCATGTAGCTTGGTTCCAATCCCATGCCCGACTAAGTCGCGCACCACCCCATAACCAAAGCCGGAGACATACTCATCAATTGTATTGGAAATATCATAAAGATGATTGCCTGCTCTGGCTTTCTTTATACCTTCAAAAAAACTCTGCTTAGTAACTTCGATCAATTTAGCTACGTCGGGAGAAATGACACCAACACCGTAGGTACGCGCAGCATCGGAATGATATCCCTTATAAATCAAACCAGCATCCAGACTGACAATGTCACCCTCTTGTAAAATCCGCTCTTTGCTGGGGATTCCATGTACTACTTCTTCATTAACCGAAACACATATCGCCGCCGGAAAACCATTGTAATTCAAAAAATTAGGGATACAGCCACTCTCTTTGATCAATCTGGTCCCAAAATCATCAATGTCCCATGTCGAAATACCAGGACGGATTATCTTGCCCAGCTTCTCATGGACCATCGCCAAAATCCGACCGGCTTCCCGCATTAATTCAATTTCTCGTGCCGATTTTATCGATACCGCCATTTTCCTACCTTATCCTCGCACACCAAAATTAAATACACTTTCAAACTATCCCCATGCATTTCGCAGATTTTATCTGCGAAACTGCCTGAATAAAAATTTGAAAAACTGCATTTTTCAAATTAATACCGCAAGCATATCCTGCAACGCATCCTTAACCGCACCGGTTCCTGATACTTGCTTCAGAATACCCTTGCCTTGATAAAAATCAATGAGTGGCTGGGTCTGCTCATGATATACCGTCAGGCGGTTTTTAACCGTCTCCGGTGCATCGTCGGCACGCTGAATCAATTCAGCTCCACATTTGTCACAAATACCTTCCTGCTTGGGTGGCACATGAGCTATATGGAAGGTAGCTCCACACTTTAGACAAGCCCGTCGTCCGCTCATCCGATCAATAATAACATCATCGGGAACATCAACGTCAATGGCATAATCTACCTTATCACCCATCTTAACTAACTCTTGATCCAGTACCTCAGCTTGCGGTATGGTGCGCGGAAATCCATCTAAAATATACCCTTCACGACAATCATCCGCCGCAACCCGATCCAACAGTATCTTCACCGTCAGTTCATCAGGCACCAACAATCCCTGATCCATAAACCCTTTGGCTTCCATTCCCAATTGGGTGCCATTCTTAATATTAGCCCTGAAAATATCACCTGTTGAAATATGAGGTATATTGAAATAATCTGCGATCATTGCTGCACGGGTACCTTTTCCAGCACCAGGTGCGCCTAACATAATAATCTTCATATTCGTTTCTCCCATAAATTCTTTTCTAGAACAAAAGTGCGTTTCGCGCACTCACGCGGGCAAATACCCTGGGTAGCGCAACTTTTGTTCCGCGCGCGTAGCTGCGCAACTGTTTTATATCATTGGAGCACTTTCCCATGATATAAAACAGTTGCGCCGGAGCATCCCCCGGCGCTACCATCAAACTCTTAGTCGTTTAAAAAGCCTTTATAATTACGAACCAGCATCTGTGATTCAATCTGCTTGATCGTCTCTAAAATAACACTTACAATAATGATCAGACTGGTACCACCAAAGCTGACATTGGCTCCAAAAAGCCCATTAAAGATAAATGGCAGGATACCGATAAGGGTCAGAAACGATGCACCGATAAAAATAATGTAGTTTAAAATCCTATTCAAATATTCACTAGTTGGTTTTCCCGGTCGAATACCCGGTATAAAACCGCCCTGTTTCTTTAAATTCTCCGAAACCTCCAATGGATTAAAGGTGATCGCGGTATAAAAATAAGCAAAGAAAATTACCAGAACCATATAGAACACCATTCCGATGGAATAGATTGGCTGTGACGGATTAAACCAGTTATCCGAAGTTAAGCCCTTAAGGATTTCGCTCCATACACCAGTACCAGCTGGGAAAAAGGAACTGATCACCACCGGGAACTGTAGCAATGATGACGCAAAAATAATCGGGATAACGCCGGAGGTATTGACCTTTAATGGTATACTTGATGTCTGGCCGCCGACCATCTTACGTCCTTGGACCTTTTTAGCATACTGAACCGGGATCTTCCGCACACCGCTGTTAAGGAAAATAACCAACACAACCATTCCCAAAATTATCGCCATGATGATCAATGCATTAATAACTCCGACCGGAATGGTGCGGTTTAAAACAAACAAATCAAATAACTGGGTCATATCCTGGGGGACCCGGGAGATGATGTTGATAACCAACACGATGGAGATACCGTTACCCACACCATTTTCTGTGATCCGCTCACCAAGCCACATTAGGAATGCACTGCCCGCTGTTAACGCCGCCACCACCGTAATGATGTCCAGCACATTACCAGGGTTTTGTAACAGGCCCTGATTACCAAAACTAATTGCCATTGCCGTCGACTCAACTAAGGCAAGACCAACCGTAACGTAACGGGTTATGGACGCAATCTTCTTGCGTCCGTCCTCACCATCCTTGTGCATCTCTTCCAATTTTGGAATGGCAATGGTCAAAAGCTGCATGATGATGGAGGACGTGATATAAGGTGTAATATTTAATGCAAGAATAGAAAAATTGAGGAAAGAACCTCCGGTAAATGCATCTATAAAGTTAAACGCATCTCCCATTTGTTCGGAAAACCAGGTGGAGAAAAAGGTCCTGTCAACACCGGGAACCGGAAGCTGAGAACCGATACGGATCACCACCAGCATCGCCAGCGTAAAAAATATTTTCTTACGTATTTCTTTGATTTTAAATGCGTTTTTTAAGGTTGTTAACATTATACCACCTCTGCTGTTCCACCAATTGCTTCAATTTTATCTTTCGCCGTCGCGCTGAATGCATCGACCTTCACTGTAAGCTTTTTGGTTAATACTCCGTTTCCGAGGATCTTAACACCGTCGCGGGGATGTTTTACAATGCCCACTTCCATCAAACTATCGACCGTTACGGTAGCGCCATCTTCAAAACGCTCTAACGCGCTGACATTGATGGCTACGATATCCTTCGAATTATGGTTTGTAAAACCTCTCTTTGGTATACGTCTGTATAAAGGCATCTGACCGCCTTCAAAGCCCGGCCTTGTTGCACCCGAACGAGCCTTTTGACCTTTATGGCCCTTACCGGCAGTTTTGCCGTTTCCCGAAACGTGTCCGCGGCCTCTTCTAAAATTATCGCTTTGCTTT
>JAITWD010000019.1 GCA_031285465.1 Lachnospiraceae bacterium | reverse complement strand
TGCCATCACTGCCGATGCACCACTTTACCGCAACTGGGGACTTGCCATTGATATCGGCACCACCACCGTTGTGGTGGCATTGATCGGGGCGGGCCGGATGGTATCCACCCTGCGGCGCAATCCGCAGAGCATGATGGGGGCCGACGTTATCAGCCGGATCGGTCACGCCCTGGACGGCTCCTTAGCCCTCCTCTGCGCCACCATCCGCACCGCTTTATGTGAAATGATCGCCCAATTGTCCGCCCACCGCGATATTCTCCCCACCGCGATCGACCATGCCGTGATCACCGGCAATACCACCATGCTCTACCTGTTGACCGCTAAGTTGCCCACTACGCTGGCACGTGCGCCCTTTGTCGCCGATCACCTTTTTGGTGAAACCGTCCCGGCCAAGACCCTCGGCTTAAATATTGCCGACACCGCCACGGTCTATCTGCCCCGCTGTATTTCCGCCTTTGTCGGTGCCGATATGGTCACCGCCCTTTGCGCCGTGGGCCTTAATACCCTTGCAAATACACTTCCAAATACCCTTCCAAACCGAACCCCGCCAAACCGAACCCTTCTTATCGTTGATGTCGGCACCAACGGCGAGCTCATTCTGATCCACGGAGAGCAGATGATCGCCACCGCTACCGCTGCTGGACCGGCCTTCGAGGGTGCCAGCCTTTCCTGTGGAACTGTCGGCGTGACCGGTGCGATCGAGCGGGTCTGGCCGGAAGACGGCCGACTCTCCTTTTCCACCATCGACAACGCCCCCGCCATCGGGATTTGTGGCAGTGGGATCGTCGATGCCCTGGCAACGATGCGGGAAATCGGGCTGATCGATGAGACCGGTTATCTGGACGAGCCGGTCCTCTTAAGCGGTGATGTCGGGATCACCTTAGCCGATATCCGCGCCATCCAACTGGCAAAAGGAGCCATCCGCGCCGCCATCGAAACCCTGCTTGAGACCGCCGGTGTTTCCTATGACCAGATCGATGCCCTCCTTATCGCCGGCAGCTTCGGCAGTCACCTAAATCTTGCCAACGCTGCCGCCATCGGTCTTTTCCCGCCCGCCCTCCTGCCGGTCGCGCAAACCACCGGCAATGCCGCCCACAATGGCGCGATCATGCTGTTACAGGATCGGCGGCTGATCGAAAGAACCGAAGCTTCCGCCCAAAAGGCACAGACGCTGGCATTGACCAACAATCCAGTTTTTGAAAGAAAATTTATTGAATATATAAACTTTTAATAAATAATTATGCAGGGGTCAAAAGGTATTTTGACCCCATGATACCACGGATTACTTCGCACTTTGTGCTTAACCATGCAAGCATGAAACACATGACCTTTTGACCCTGGTATCATAAATAAAAAAGAGAAGGGCGGTAATCACCATTTTACACATAGCCATCTGCGATGACGAAATGTCCTTTGTCACCGACTTAAAAACCTTGATCGAACGATATTCTAGCGAACATAATCTTACCATCCGTACCAGCACCTACATGGATGGTGCCGAATTACTGGCCTCCTATCCTGCCGATGTTGATCTCATTTTCCTTGATATCAATATGACCACGATGAACGGTCTGAAAACCGCCGAGGCGATCCGCAAAACCGACAGTCATGTCAGCATCATTTTTCTGACTTCAATGGCGAACTATGCACTGGAGGGCTACAAATATAACGCCACCAACTTCGTGATCAAACCGATCAAATATGTCCGTTTGAAGGATGAACTGGATCGGTGGCAGCGTAACTACCGGACGGAAGACACAGCATCAGTTTTAATCACCAATGACAGTGGCAAATATAAGGTATATCTGAAGGATTTACGCTATATTGAAACCTTCGGGCGTAATCTCCTGGTCCATACCGACCGGGATAATATTGTGGCTTATCGTAAGATGAAGGCCTTTGAAGATGAACTGAATGCCGACTCCTTTATCCGTTGCCATTCGGGCTTCATCGTCAACCTTTTACATGTGAAACGGGTGGAAAAGCTCGAAATCGAACTGACCAATGGCGAACGCATCCCCATCAGCCAGCCCAAACGCAAGGCGGTTATGAGTAAGCTGGCGGAGTACTGGGGGGGACGGTTATGATGGTTCTTTTTGATATCACACATGAGATTTTTGACTTAATTTATAACCTTTTTCTTTTTCAGATCATCCGGTCGTTCTTACCGTTCCGGGGGCGATTGCCAATACAGATCATTGCCTTTCTCTTACTCATACCCATCTCCGATATAACCATCTACTTAAAAGATACCATCAATATAGTCGGATTATTGATCATGTTCTTTATATATATTTTTGCATTCACCAAGGGGGGGGCTCTCCCCAAACTATCGATCATTATGATCCTCTACCCCTTGGTCGTTGCGACCAATTATATCTGCCTTTATTCCGGTCGTCTGGCCTGGTACAACCTTGTTGGCATTGATACTAATGACACTGTCCTCTCGTCCGCCATATATATGGTAAGCCATCTTCCCCGCCTCTTCCTCTGGTTTTTTTTATGGCGGTTTTGCAAAAAGCGGATGGACGATTTCGACAATACGATCAACCGCAAGATGTGGCTGATCCTCGACAGTATCAGTGGGATGGTTTTTATCAATATTTTAATGTTCTTCACCTACCTGCCCGATACGACCCAATTTAATGCTTCCAATGCAGTTGCCGGTATCCTCTCACTGATAAGCATTATCACCATCATCGGCTGCTTCTATCTTATCGTCTATATGGTTAAGGCGATCCGCACCGATGCCCAGCTTCACAATCTGGAGGTGGAGTATCAGTATTACGAAGATCGGTTAAAAGCGGAAGAACGGGTCCGCGCCCTCTATCATGACATGAAAAATCACCTCCTGCTCCTTAAGTCTGCCGACCGGAATGAAGGTCACCATGAAACCGGTCACGATCAGGCACGCACCGAAATGACCGCTTCTCTTTTGCGGCAGATTGAGGATTATGAGCATTACTATCATACCGGCAACGCTTTTTTGGACATTATTGTCCGTGATAAGGCGGAGAAAGCAAAGGCGCATGGCATTGACCTCTCGGCGATGCTTCATTTTGAAGAGGGCCGCTTTATCGCCCCGCAAGACATCAGTACCATCTTCGGCAACGCTTTTGATAATGCCATTGAAGCCAGTCTGAAACTGCCAGTCAGCGAGCGGTTGATCACCGCCAAGGCGAACAGCCACGGCGGCATGTTGTCCATCGTGATCGAAAACAATGCGGCTGCGGTGGTCAATCCCAAACCCGACCGGTTCCTGCATGGCTTCGGCCTGAAAAACATCCGGCAGGCGGTCGAAAAATATGATGGACAGTGTACCGACAAGCTGGTTGATGAACGGTTTATCCTCTCCATCATTATTCCGCTCCGTTAATCTATCGGACACCAGGGTATCAAATTCATGCACATTCATGCAAGCATGATGTGCATGACCTTGATACCCTGGTATCTTAGTTTGCGCAACGTAGTTGTTAGGATAGTCATTCTCTCTTTTCTTTCATTTTTCTGCGTGCCATAATGAGAAAACGCAAGAAAAAACCACTTAAAATACCGAAAGGAAAGATCACTATGAGCATTTTAACCACCCATGAATTAAAAAAGTATTATGGCACAAAACCCAATATCGTGAAGGCATTAGACGGCGTAAGTCTGTCGATCGAACAGGGCGAATTTGTTGCCATCATCGGCACCTCCGGTTCCGGAAAATCTACCCTGCTTAACATGCTGGGCGGTCTTGACAAACCCAGCAGTGGCAGCGTCCGCATCGGAAACTTTGAGTTGGGGCATTTGACCGATGAGGATCTCACCGTCTTCCGCCGCCAGCACATCGGCTTTATCTTCCAAAATTATAATCTTGTTCCCATCCTGAATGTATATGAAAACATCGTCCTACCGATCGGACTGGACGGCAAGAAGCCGGATGAAGAATTTATCAGTTCGGTAGTCAAGCTTCTGGGGATCGATGGAAAGCTTAATGACCTGCCCAATAATCTTTCCGGCGGACAGCAGCAACGGGTGGCGATCGCGCGGGCACTGGCGAGCAAGCCGTCCATTATCCTTGCCGATGAACCGACCGGTAACCTTGATTCACAGACCAGTGACGAGGTGATCGAGCTGCTTCGGACCACCAGCCGCGAATTCCGTCAGACCATCGTGATGATCACCCATAACCCGGAAATCGCCAACGCCGCCGACCGTGCCATCCGCATTGAAGATGGCAGGATTGCCGATTAAGGAGGAATGACGATGAAAAACAAAACCATAAAAACCTTGGCAGGAAGAAGCTTCGCCTCCCATAAGGGGCGCAATCTGGTGGCGATTTTTGCCGTAGTCCTGACCACCATGATGTTTACCACCCTCTTTGTCCTAACCCAAAGTATGAGTAAAAATGCGATCACCATGGCATTCCGCCAATCGGGTTACGATGCCCATGTATCGTTTAAATCGATCAATGATGAACAGATTGCGCTGCTTGCCGACCATCCCGAAGTGGTACAGATTGGTCGCAGTATTGTTTTAGGTCTGGCTTCTAATCAAGCCCTGAGTGGCAGGCAGGTAGAAGTCCGCTATGCCGATCCTTCCTATGCGTCCCACAGCTTTGCCGCACCGACCACCGGACGACTCCCTGAGGGAATGGACGAAATCGCGCTTGATGATATTACCCTTGACCGCCTGGGCATCCCGCATGAATTGGGACAAAAGGTGACCCTTGACTGGCGCGGTGACTTTTCCAAAGAAGAATCGGTCAGCAAGGAATTTATCCTATGCGGTTTCTGGGAGGGC
>JAITWD010000018.1 GCA_031285465.1 Lachnospiraceae bacterium | reverse complement strand
AATCTTCATTTATAAATCGTTACCTATTATAATGAAATAATAATTCCATCTGGATGGTCATCCGAAGATGATTCATCCCCGATCGAGTCCCGAAGATTTTCATCTTTTAAACTCAACCGATTATTCTCTTACGAATTTTTCAAGGTTGCATTACTATTTAGTTGTCAAGGTGCCATATGTTTCCCACTTTATAATGCTTCGTAGAACAACATCAACGGAGAAGGAGGGATTTGAACCCTCGCGCCGCTATTAACGACCTACTCCCTTTCCAGGGGAGCCCCTTCAGCCGCTTGGGTACTTCTCCAAGTCAATCAAAACAGCTTGGAAATTTGTCAGCAGACAAATTCTTGTCCGTCGGTCACCCGTACTGGACTTATACAGTATATCTGATGCCAAAACGTTTGTCAATTACTATTTTAAAATGTTCCAAACTATTTTCTATTGCTTGATATTACTATTCTCAAATGCTCAAAACCATTTTACTACCATGGAAAAAGCGAGTAAATATTTAACCGACTTATAATCACAGTTAAAACGATCGACAGCATAAGGACTACCATTCTTTGTTTCCATATTTTCGGCAAAACGATCAGTAACACTGCGGCACAACATAAATCAAAAACATGCGCTATTTGATATGTGTAATAGGCAGGGTATCCTTCTGCAAGCAACAGCGCGATCGGTAGAGCCGCACTCGTCATCGCAAACCAACCTTTACCGCGCGAAAACCACACTACACTGCCACCGGCAGGTGATAATAAAGCAATAATAAACCAACCGAAAAAATATGAACGGGGAAAAAATCCAAACACTAACTGAGTATAGCTATAATAGGCCGCGAGCACAGCGAGAAAAAACAACAATGTATTAAGCGCAGCTAAGAAGGGCGATTTACTGAAAGCCGCAATCAATGTAGCGATAAATATCCATACCCCTAATAGGGTTCCAATCTCCCCAATTATCGATATACTATCGGTTGCTTTCGCGACAACACCCACGATCAGACCAAGTAACAGTGCGTATATGCTACAGATAAATTCACGCTTCAAAGAAAGATGATCCGGCATTAAGCGAACCGCATTTATCATTGGCTTTATTGGCATAGACACCCCTCTGGATTTTAATTCATCATCGCTTGCGCCTTCACAAGCATTTCATCTGCAAAAGTAGCATCTTCCCAAATATCAGGATCATCAACAGCATCATAATGGCTACGAATCTGATCATCCATATACTGCTTACTCAAAACATACCAATCGGCAATAA
Organism: Lachnospiraceae bacterium; assembly: GCA_031285465.1. Lineage (GTDB taxonomy): Bacteria > Bacillota > Clostridia > Lachnospirales > Lachnospiraceae > UBA935. The sequence goes on along the minus strand of JAITWD010000018.1, from coordinate 3,261 downwards.
CTAGTGATCCACCATCCGCCGATTCTTTCACAATAATTTCAACTGTTAGCCCACCGTCAACAAATTCTACAAATGCATTGAAGAAAAACCATTTGATATCATCGGTTTCAAGGTTGTGAAATTCCGAAGTTGACAATCCAATCCTTCTGATCGTTCGATCCGGCTTGCCCCATTCAACACTTCGAGCAATGTATTCTTCCAATTTATCATTCTCAAAATATTGCTCAAAATTATTTTCATCATAAGCGGTAAAATAATCGGAGATAGCATCATTACACAATTGATATGCGCTCTCAAAATCCAACGGCGTCATTCCTTCTTCCCCATTACTCATCTCATGAAGAGCATAGGGATCAGCCGCAACCGTCTCCGGGATTATCGGGGTTGTTTGCGGAGAAGCGTCGATTGTCTGGTCATCTTCACTATCATTGTCCACGATAGCTTTATCCGATACATTTTCTTGTCTGGTATCGTTAGAAATGAGCATTCCTTTATTCACACATGAAGTAATAAACAAAGCGGGAATGAGCATTATCAAAACTATAAAGCGCATAGCACCCCCTCCTGTAATCGATTTTAATAATCCATTAAAATTATCAAAGCCTGAAAACATTGAGCTTTCAGGCTTTAAAGCGGAGGATGAGGGATTCGAACCCCCGTGCCCGTGAAGGCAAACGGTTTTCAAGACCGCCGCGTTATGACCGCTTCGCTAATCCTCCATATGATTTATGAAATTTACTGAGATTGGCATCAACAAGCACCATGAGCCAGATCACTTTACTGTCACTCCACACCACCCGTCGCATAGCACAAACCCAGCAGAACGCAAAGTTAATTCTAACAAACAAATCAGCCGGTGTCAATCGTTTTTGCAAAACTCTTTTTCGAAACTCTTTTACCAAAAAATCAAATCTCTTTTTGCAAAACATGGTCCCATCAGCTCTTTATATGGTATACTGATTTAATCAGTTTTCCTTAGGATAGTATACCTCACGAAATAATTCCGCGCAATTTACAGGAACCATCAACCTAACCGCTATATTGATTGGAGTTTAGTCATGGAATCATTAATTCCCATATCGGTCTGCATGATCGCCAAAAACGAAGAACAGTACCTCGATGAATGCCTTCGGCTTTTGTCTCCTTACGGATTGGAAATAGTTGTTGTTGATACCGGTTCGACCGACCAAACGGTCGACATCGCTCATCGCTATACCAACAATGTTTTCCACTTTGATTGGTGCAACGACTTTAGTGCCGCCAGAAACTTTTCCATTACCCATGCCACGCATGACTGGGTCCTCATCCTTGACTGTGATGAACTGCTGGAGGATATTGATCGCGTCACGATTGATCAATTGATCCGACTTCATCCACAGGGTGCCGGAATGATGCTCCGTCGTAATCCATATACATCGTCCGGTAATCCGAATGGCATTATGACCGAGCGGGTTGCACGGCTGTTTTCCCGTCAGGAATATCACTACCGGGGGATTATACATGAACAGATCGCCCGCATTGACGGTAGTGCTCCCGACTATTTTTCCATCCCACTTGATTGCAATCATGTTGGTTATATAACCCCGGAGACGGCAACCCTTAAAGCGACCCGCAATCTTGAATTACTTTTAGCCGAATTGCAGACTAACGGTCCGCATCCATACACCTACTATCAGATTGGGAAATCCTATACCGTTTTACACAACCATGAAAAAGCTTGTTACTACTTCGATCAAGGTCTTTCTTTCGATCTCGATCCCCGACTAGAATATGTCCAGACGATGGTTGAATCGTATGGCTATGCACTTTTAGCCGCCAAGCGATACCATGAAGCTCTTAACCTTGAAAACGTCTATGCCGAATTCGCTACGCGCGCTGATTTCCCCTTTCTTATGGGCCTCATTTACATGAACAATGGCCTATTTGATCAAGCCATCACCGAATTCCAAAAGGCTACCTCCTTCAAAAACTATTCAGTTGAAGGGGTCAGTAGCTATAGTGCCTTCTATAATATAGGCGTTATTTATGAATGCACCGATCGTCCTGTTGAAGCACAGAAATACTATCGGAAATGTGGCGATTTTCCGCTGGCTCAGAGCCGGTTGCATGACCTTAACCTGTAGAAATTCAAGTCTGCCACGAATAAAAGCCAACTACTATCGGTATCCCTTCTATAGTAGTTGGCTCTTATTACTTTTCCTTATATTTTTTTATCCTGTACCACGTTGCCTTTTGACATATAATCTTCAAAATTCTCACTGGGCAGTGGCTTAGAATAAAGATACCCTTGGTAAATACGACATCCCAAATCATGTAAAGTATTTTTCTGTTCTTCGCTTTCCACAAACTCTGCGATAACATGCATATCAAGATTCGATGCCAATGACACCAACGCCTGCACGATATCCCGACTACTGTCATTGGTCAAAATATCCGAGACCAAAGACCCATCCAGCTTAACCGTATCAAATTGGAATGACCGGATATATTGAATGGAGGTGTGGCCCATGCTAAAATCATCTATCGCCAGTCGAACGCCCAAATTCTTATAGCGCTCCAGCGCTGTTCGTGTTTCCCGCGAGTCGTTAAGCGCAACATTTTCCGTAAGCTCTACCTCGATCATCTGTGGATTCAAGCTATATTGCTTAATCGCCTCTTCAAGGATTATTGGGATATTGGGATTATCCAACTGTAATGGTGATATATTGATCGACATGATCAATTTATCATAGCCACGTTCCTTAAAGCGACTCTGCGCCGCTAATGCTGAAGCAAATATCCATTCATTCAGTCTGCTATGTAATCCCGCTTCTTCTGCAATCGCGATAATGGTCGGTGGTGGGATGAAGCCAAATTTCTTATGATCCCATCGCAACAATGCTTCGCAACCATAAATATTGCCCTCACCGTCAATCTGCGGTTGATACATCATGAAAAGACTGCCTTCGCTATCCAGATTACTCTTCAGATCATAAGCAAGCGCTCGAGCCAGATAGCCAATATCATCCTGTCGATTAAGTAATAAATAGGCTGGCTGACTTTCCGCACTCAACACACAGTCATTTAGGCTATGTAACACTTTAAAGTGCGCCTTCTCTTTGATTTTTTCCCCCACGGCCACAAAGGGCAACGCGGTGCGCACGCTGGCCGCGATGCTCGGCCTGACGCCGGAGACGACCCTCTGCGCCGGGGACTCGCTCAACGACCTGACGATGTTGTCCTGGTCCGCGCGGCCCGTCGCCGTCGCCAACGCGCGCGAGG
>JAITWD010000011.1 GCA_031285465.1 Lachnospiraceae bacterium | reverse complement strand
TGTTAGTATCTGTAAGTTTCCAGGAACATTACCATGTTAGATGGATTAGTCTTCATCCGACTTCCGGTTACTACTGTTACATCTGATTGATGACGTATAACGCTGTGGAGGGAGGGGGGGGGGGGTGTCCTGTCATAGGCGAGGATCACCTCCTCGGTATAACGGCGCAGCAGATTGGCCTGTCCTGCCGTAAAGGCGGTGCCCAGCGATGCTACCGCCTGGGTAAAACCGGCCTGATGAAGGGCGATAACATCCAGATAGCCCTCACAAAGGATCACATTATTCTTCCGGGCAGTACGGGCAAAATTAAGTCCGTAGAGGTTCCGGCTTTTGTCAAAGATCATGGTCTCGGGGGAATTAAGATACTTGGGTTCGCCCTCTCCCATTACCCTGCCACCAAATCCGATGACACGATGGTTGATGTCCTGAATGGGGAACATAACCCGATTCCAGAATTTATCATACATGCCCTGCTTTTCGTTGAAGGAGGCTAAACCGGCCTCGCGGATCGATTGGTCATCAAAACCGCGTTCACGCAGATAGTGCACCAGCTGCCCGCCTCCGACGTTAGCATAGCCCAGACCGAAGCCTTTAAGGCTTTCTTCGCTAAGACCACGGCCGCGCAAATACTGATACCCCAGCGAACCGCGCTCATTGCGCAGTTGATAATAGTAATAGCGGGCGGCCTCTTTATTGATCGCCAACAGCTTGGACCGCTTGCCCTCTTTCTTTTTCGCCTCTTCACCGTATTCGATCTCCGGCAGGGACACTCCCGCCTTGTCGGCTAACATCTTCATCGCCTCTGGAAAAGAATAATTCTCATATTCCATAATGAAGGTAAAAACATTGCCGCCGGCCCCGCAACCAAAACAATAGTACATCTGCCGGACCCCCGACACCGAGAATGAGGGAGATTTTTCATTATGAAAAGGGCACAAGCCAAAATAACTGCTGCCCTTTTTCTGGATCCGGACATATCCGGAGATCACATCAACTATATCATTTCGTGATCGAACTTCTTCAACTAATTCTTCCGCATAATACATGTTGGTTTCCTAAGTGTGTATCATTTTTATTGAGGGAAACACTGATTTGGTCAGGGTTTCCTTAGGGTGTGTCTGAAAACTGCTTGTACTGGTCTGTGCGTTTCACTTAGTGGTATGAAAGTGCCAAAATCAGGAGGCGTAGCGGGGCTACGTTGACTGATTTTGGCGCTTTCAGACCGCTAAGTGGGGCGTGCAGAACAGTGCAATGAGTTTGCAGACACACCCTAACCATGCCAGGACTTGGGGACAAACAGTTCATTATATTTGGCAACCGCAAAACGGTCGGTCATTGCGGCAAGGTAATCGCAGACGATCTGTTCGGGAGAATCTCCGGCCTCCAACAATCCACGCAGGTCGTCGGGGAGTAACTAAAGATGACCGCGATAATGGTCAAAGAGCATCACCATCAGGTTCTCCGCCTTTTCTTCCTCACCTTTGGCCTCCCTATTCTGGTAAACGCGGTCAAACATGAACTGTCGCAGCTCCTTCATCGCTTGATCGACCGCCGGTGACATCATAATATAATTGCGGTCGAAGCTGGTCGAGATCAGATCATGGATGAAAAAGTCCAGGCGTTCGCCACTGGTACCGCCGATAATATCACTGATGGTGCGGGGAACATCGGCTTCGGTCAAAATACCGGCACGAACCGCATCGTCCATGTCATGGTGTATGTAGGCTATTTTGTCGGAAAAACGGACGATCTTGCCTTCTAAGGTGGAGGGCATACCGTCGGTCTGGTGATTCTTGATCCCATCACGGGTCTCAAAGGTCAGATTCAAACCCACGCCATTCTTTTCCAGGATATCCACCGTCCGCAGGCTCTGTTCACTATGACTAAATCCCCCCGGACAGATCCCGTCAAGCGCCCGCTCGCCGGCATGACCAAAGGGGGTATGACCCAGATCGTGACCAAGGGCAATGGCCTCAGCGAGATCCTCATTAAGCCGCAGGGCTTTGGCAATGGTGCGGGCATTCTGTGAAACCTCCAGGGTGTGGGTCAGGCGGGTCCGGTAATGATCGCCCTCCGGGGTCAGAAAAACCTGGGTTTTATCCTTCAGCCGCCGGAAAGACTTGCAATGAAGGATCCGGTCACGGTCACGCTGAAAATCCGGTCGGATATCACACTTTATATCCGGACGCAGACGTCCCTTGGTATCGGCACTATGGGCGGCATGGGGGCTCAGATTGGCCCGTTCTCTTTGTTCCAATTCCTCACGGATATTCATTAGCCGGTTCCCTTTCTATCTTGGATGGGTAAGTCCTGGTTTGAGCAATCATAGATTTTCCAATTTTTATTCAGGCGGTTTCGCCGATAACATCTGCGAAACGAATAGGTATTAATGTTTATTGTCTATAACTAGTATTCGTTGCCGGCCGGTTAATTCCTTTTATCGGCCTTTAAATTTTTAATGAGCACACCGGCACCGATCGGATTGCCCAACATTATTTACGCCGTTAACGACAGATATCAAAAATAAATTCGGCATTGCGCTCCATTGCATCATATGCCACTCTAAAGGGCGACATTTGGTAAACATGCCACATGCCCTTTTGAACGGCAATCCTTGCCGGAACATCGGCCTTTAGCAGCTTTTTATAAAGTGAGGTGGCATCGTTAAGCAGTATCTCATTTTCGCCAACCTGGATACAAGTGGGCGGAAAACCGGTGAAATCACCAAACAACGGCGAAATGGTTGGATCGGTCAGATCCGGAACCGCCGGGGCAGGGAAAACCATTTCCTGAGCGATCAGTTCCCTTGGCTCTGTGGCCTGACCGTGTGGTTCTTTTATAGCATGACCACCACACAGATAGTTGTCGATCATGGTCTTTATATATTCTTTGGAAAGGACCGGATCGATCTTAGCTTTGGTATCATAACTTTTGCCTGCCATGGTCATGTCGGTCCACGGTGACATCAGCACCAGACCGCGGGGGAGCAAGCGTCCCTGCGACTTGAGCTTTAGCACCAGCGTAAGCGCCAGATTACCGCCGGCCGAATCACCCGCCACTATGATATCACGGGCACCATACCCCAGTAGCATCAGGTAATCCCATGCCCGCTCGGCGTCCTCACACGCTGCCGGATATGGGTGCTCGGGCGCCAGACGATAATCAAAGCATAATACGTCCATCGAGGTCGAGGCCGCCAATTTGGTGGTCAGGGTACGGGCATAAAGGCGGCTGCCGGTAGAGAATCCACCACCGTGGCAATAAAAAATAACGGTTTTTTTCATGTGGGCACGAGTAACACTCACCCATTCCGCCGCCATCCCGTCAATCGAAACATCGGTGATCTGGATATCCTTGTTATTACCGAATACTACCCCCAATTGATTTTGCGACTGACGGTGTTTCCCGATATCATTATTTTCCACCAAACCGTGAACCTTCCTGATCAGGGACATCAGACCAAGATTTAATGCTTCGTCATCTTTAAATTTATCCAGACGTTTGTCTAAAATAGCCATTTGCCTATTTCCTTCCTTACCAATCATTAAATTATTACGATGTAGGGGTTAAGCAGTATTTTGCCCCTGGTGTCTTATTAATTGCCCGTCAACCTATTAACATGTCGTTAAAATATATCGGAATAAAGGCTATTGCACAGCCAATTAATATAGCTTAAGATATATTGGAAGTAAAAGCAACCGTTTCAGCCTTTTTTTATATAGGTAACGCTGATGTTACTGTTCCCTGTGAACAGTAAAACGCTGATTAAAAAATTTACTGCACCGGTTGTAAGAAAAACTAGCGCACTTAAGTGAAGGATCCGATGGTATCAATGGTGCAAACTGTGATATACTTAATAATGTGATATACTTAATAATATGATACCAGGGGCAAGCGGTCATGTGTTTCATGCTTGCATAAAAAACATGACTTTGAGACCCGCAAAACACCCCCCTTTAAAGGAGAGCATGTTGAGTAAAAAAGACGGCCAGCACCACGACAAAAAAATATGGTATAAACTCGATCTGTCCGCCATCGTTTATCCAACCCTGCAGCGTAAAGATTTTTCGTCGGTCTACCGACTGTCGATCGTGCTAAAGGAACCGATCCGGCCCGATCTGCTACAGCAGGCGGTCGATATCGCACTACCTCGTTTTCCCACCTATAAAACCGCCATCCGTAAGGGTCTTTTCTGGCGTTATCTGGAACCTAATCACCGTCCCGGACCGATGGTCCGGA
>JAITWD010000221.1 GCA_031285465.1 Lachnospiraceae bacterium | reverse complement strand
GCATGAGCAATTTCTGAATATACCATACTGTCTAAATTACATAGTGAAAATTGATCAGGATATCCGTTACCAACGCTTGACCAGGCATTTAGAAAATAGTAAACGTAGGTATCATTGCTTTTAAAAAGCGTTGCATTATCCAATATCAGGTCGTATACCGCACCTCGGTTGGTCCTCGGCTTTCCACTGTACTGATCAAAATAGGTGCAGACAACGGAATCCAATCGTTCAGGCAGTTCATTTCTTGTAGTTTGGTCAAAATAACTGCTATAGTAAGAGGTTTCTAAAAAATCCGCCTGGCTATCACTTCCGTTTAGAATGACACGAATCTTGGCATTTATATATTTATCAAAAATAAGATCTGCGGCCTTAGCAATGATGTCTTTTTGGACTTCAAAATTTGCTGTCGATCCATTAGGCGGTGGCAATAATTCGGTTTGCAGGGAAAAAATCACATCGATCGGGTCGGTGACGGTCAGATTGTCATAGTCAACAGCCGACACCGGTAGTGCTGACCAACTGGCGCTTAACAAAAATATTAGCGCATAAATAAGTGACAATATTCGTTTTCTTTTTTTCATGTTGTAAACCTCCTTTAATAGTAGCAACATATAATTGTTGCCAAATTGATTTTCTTTAAAACTTTTTGAAGTTTGTAGCTACAATCTGATTATAGGAAAAAATATGATTTTAAGCAATCCGTTTTGCACAGTTGACGTTTTTTTTGCACAGCTGACAGATTTAGGCATTATAACGCTATGCATGGAGTGAGACAGAATCAGACATGGATTGAATATAACAAAAATAAGTTTGAAACTGTCCGTATACAGTACAATAAAAGGAAGTTATGATTTTGTGATCACATAAAAACTTAGAATATCAGTAGAGTAATATAACAATTGGAAATGATTGATTTTTCGCTTTTCTGGGGGACATTCCGCTATATATTACCCCTGGTATCATGAATTATATTAAAATAATGAAAAATTACATTTAATAATATTGGGATAAAGTGGAAATAACTAATAGCCCATCGCCATCGTACTAAAAGTACGCTCATTATACAATGAGTCTAAAAGTTAAATTTAAATTGCCTCATAACAGGAAATAAAGTATAATAATTAGATAAAAAGTGTTGAATCACACACTATAAAAGAAATTATAAGAAGGGAGTACTAATGAACAGAGTACAAAAGAGGTTCAAGAAGGTCATTGTATTCGCTATGCTAATCTGCATGCTGTGCATTAATAGCTATGAAGTGGCATTTGCCAATGCGAACATCACCTATGTTAATGCACTGGTGGGGGCAACTACCGATGTCAATGCGATGACCGGACAGGTGGGTGAATCAAAGACCCAAAATGATGGAAGTGAAGAGGCAGAACTTGAAGAGCCGGCTTTGAATGAAACGACCGAGGGCATCGATGAAGGTGACTCGGGCGAAACGACTGAGGGTATCGATGAAGGTGGAGCGGACGAAACGACCGACGGTACTGATGAAGGTAATTCGGACCAAACGACCGACGGTATCGATGAAGGTGGATCGGACGAAACGGCCGACGGCATCGATGAAGGTAGTTCGGACGAAACGACCGACGATACCGATGAAGAGGTTCTGGAAGAGGAATTGGATGAAGTTGCTGACGAAACCGAGACGACGATGTCTGCATTATCTTTATTAGGCGGAGGAACTGAAGCCGATCCTTACCAGATTGGTCAGGCGGAGGATTTTGACCTGATTGACGGAAATAGCGGTGCATATTTTCAACTAATGAATGACATCGACTTTGAAGGGGAAGCATTCGAAACGATTGATTATTTTTGGGGATTTTTTGATGGTGGCGGTTTTACCCTCAAAAATATGGTTATCGGTGATGAGACCTATGACGGATTATTTGGCTATACTGAGTTTGCCACCTTTAAAGATCTTGTGATCGAGGAGGCTCATATCAATCAGCAGGAGGGAGCCGAAAAGCTTTATTCCGGCATAATGGTAGGTTATTCTAACTACAGTACCTTTGAAAATATAAAGATCATTGATTGTAGTATAAAGGCGGGTGAATATAGTGGCGGTCTGGTGGGAAAGTCGGTTGAAACGGTTATCAGTAACTGTTTCGTCGAGGGTACAGTCAGCGGAACCGGATATGTCGGCGGCCTGGTGGGAAGTGCTGTATCGTCTCCGATCAGTCAAAGTTACGCTGCCGCCACGGTAACCGGTGGCGATTATGTTGGTGGTCTGGTCGGCAATGCGGCCGGAACTTCGGTCACGACCATGAATATAAGTGAGAGCTACGCTCTGGTTGAGGTAACCGGTAATAATTATGTCGGCGGTTTGATCGGTAATGCTGTCTATGCGACGGTGAAGAACTGCTTTGCATTAGGGAGCGTGGAATCGCTTAATAGTAGTATTGATGTCGGCGGTTTGATCGGTATGATCAATAATAGGACCTATGTATCCGACTGTTATGTAGCGGTTACGGTCAGCGAGAGTGCTCAGGCATTTATTTGCTATCGTGGGATATCATATACCGATCTGGGGAAAAATTTCTCCGGCATTTTTTATGACACGACGGTTGAAAGCAGTCAATTTGATGAAATAGCGGCAAGAAAGATGACGCCGGCGATGTTTAGGGAGGCCACCTACAAAGACTCAAATCTCAATGTCAACTGGGACTTTGATAATGTCTGGGCGATCAGAGAGGGAGCGTCCTATCCCTATTTGCGTAATGTTGCGGAGCCGGATTGGGTGGAGGTTGATAGAGGCTACTGGCCGGAAGGTACTGGGACGGCAGACGATCCCTATTTGATCAGCCGTGCGGAACACTTCCGCTTCATTAAGATGGACGACGGAGCGTCTTATCGGTTGGCCAATGATATTGATTTTGGAGGCGAAGTATTCGAAACGATTGATTATTTCTGGGGAGTTTTTGATGGTGGCGGTTTTACCCTCAAAAATATGGTTATAGATGATGAGACATATGACGGGTTATTTGGCTATACTGAGTTTGCCACCTTTAAAGATCTTGTGATCGAGGATGCTCATATCATTCAGCAGGAGGGAGCCGAAAAGCTTTATTCCGGCATAATGGTAGGTTATTCTTTATACACTACCTTTGAAAATATAAAGATCATTGATTGTAATATAAAGGCGGGTGAATATAGTGGCGGTCTGGTTGGTCACTCATCATCAGACACCATAACCAACTGTTCGGTAAGCGGGATGTCAACGGTAGATGGTTCGGCTAATGTCGGCGGTCTGGTCGGAAGTGCCACATCATCGACGATCAGCCAAAGCTACGCTACCGCCACGGTAACCGGTGGCGATTATGTTGGTGGTCTGGTCGGCAATGCGGCCGGAACTTCGGTCATAACCATGAAGATAAGTGAATCGTATGCTCTGGGTGAAATAACCGGCAATACCTATGTCGGCGGTTTGATCGGCAATGCAGCTTATGCAACGGTTAAAGACTGCTTTGTCCGCGGAAGTGTCGATGCACCAAATGGCAGACTTTTGACCGGCGGACTGATCGGTATGATCAATAATAAGACCTACGTTTCCAATTGCTATGTGGCAGCAACGATCAGTGATGGTGCCGATGCACTACTTTGTTATGATTATCGGTCCGATACCGGTATATTTGTGCGGGTTTCTAATCTTTACTATGATTATAGCATGGCAGATAACGTATATAATGAAGTGGCTACCGGTAAATTTACTCCGGAAATGTTTAGATCGACCACCTTTGGTAACTGGGATTTTGAGACGGTTTGGGCGACTGATGCAGAAGGATCCTATCCTTACCTGCGAAATCTGGGTGAGCCGGTCTGGCCGGAGGCTGACCGGGGCAATTGGCCGGAAGGGCAGGGCACTATTGAGCATCCCTACCTGCTTAGTACACCGGAAGATTTTGCCTTTATTGATAGCGATCCGCGCGCATACTATGAATTGAAAAATGATATTGATTTTGAAAGAGGGGCTGTAGCGCCACTCAGCTACTTCGGCGGCAATCTTGATGGTAAAGGATATGCTCTAAAAAACATCAGGATGGTCCAAGGTCCCAATACCGGAATTTTTAATCAGATGGATTCCGCAACGGTAAAAAATCTGTCAATAGAATCGGCGGAAATCACCTGGACCGATTCAGCCGCATCGCTGGGTATTCTGGCCGGTTCGGGATGGGATAGCACCATTGATAAGGTAACTGTTACCAGTAGTTTGGTAGATGGCCAGAATAATGTTGGTGGTCTGTTAGGGTACGCTTGGGGCTGCATCATAACCAACAGCTCGATATCGGGCAGTATAGTACGGGGCAATAGTGCGGTCGGTGGTTTGGTCGGTATGAGCGATGACACTTCAATCGTGGATTCTTTTGCCCGGACTAATGTGACATCAACGACCAACAGCATTAACACCGGCGGTCTGGCCGGTCGGTCAGGGAGTCGCACTCAAATCCAGAATTGTTATGCGGCCGGTACTGTCAGCACCGGCGGGAGTGGCATTATACCGGC
>JAITWD010000040.1 GCA_031285465.1 Lachnospiraceae bacterium | reverse complement strand
GGGGTAATTCCACATTTTCCAGTGCGGTCAATCCGGCGATCAGATTAAAACCCTGAAAAATAAACCCGATTTCTTTATTACGGATATCGGAAAGCTGATTATCATCCAGCAATGAGACGTCCTGCCCATGAAGATGATACTGACCGCTGCTGGGGACATCAAGGCAGCCAAGCATATTCATCAAGGTGGATTTACCCGATCCGGAATGACCAATTATCGCCACAAATTCACCTTCATTGATGGTCAGATTGATATGATCCAGTGCTCTCACCTCATTTTCACCCGGATTATAAATCTTGCACATATTCCGGATGGCGACCAGTTCGGCACTTTGGGAGGCATTACTGTTTTCCATATTACTTACTCCTTCCGAAGGTCTTCCCGCTATAGTTAATACCTTCATCGTTCTGTACTATTTCATTAATACAATAACACATTAGCATATTTATATTGCCCTGTAAAGCATTTTTTATTATCATCATCATAAAATTCTAAGGAAACACTTTAATCAGCATGTCCTTAAATACTATTTATATATGTTAATAAAAAAATTATTAAATAATTGTAAAAAGACTATTGACAAATTTTCCGAATCATGTATTATTGTATTAAGTGATTAATACATTGATACAGCTTTATCAACCGACACCGTCTTTTAAAGAGGGTTGCCGTACAAATTAAACCGGCCGTACCAATGGCAATAGTAATAAGAAGACCAATACAATAAATATTGAAAAGAAAGGAAGGAATACTATGTCATGGAAATTAAATTCTGACCGCCCTATTTATTCCCAGATCGTTGAGCGGATCCAAATGCAGATCGTTTCCGGTTTTTATTCTCCGGGTAGCCGGCTGCCCAGCGTCCGCGAACTGGCAACCGATGCCGGTGTTAACCCCAATACGATGCAGAAAGCTTTTGCCGAGTTGGAACGAAGCGGACTGATCGTCACGCAAAGAACCAGCGGAAGGACTGTAACGGAGGAGACCGAAATGATTGAAAACATTCAAAAAGAATTGGCGACCATTCAAATCAAGGAATTTCTTGAGCGCATGAACGAATTAGGCTTCAAACTAAACGAGACTATCGCCTTACTAAAGGAGGGAGATCAATTATGAGTGGAGGAGCGGAAATGAATAACAACTATCTGGTGGAAATCCAAAATCTCACCAAAAAATATGCCGATGGACCGGTTGCCATCAATAACATCTCTCTTGCCATTGGCCGTGGCCGCATCATCGGTTTACTTGGTCCCAACGGTAGCGGTAAAACCACCCTGATCAAGATGATGAACGGGCTTTTAAACCCCACCAATGGCACCATCGCCATCAATGGCGCGGCACCTGGTGTGGCAACCAAGAAAAGAGTATCCTATTTACCCGATAAAACCTATCTGCCGACCAACCTAAATGTCAGCCAGATCATTGATTACTACGCCGATTTTTATGAAGACTTCAAAAAGGAGCGAGCGTATACGATGCTGCAGTCGCTCAATATTTCCTTAGATTCGCGGCTAAAGACCCTTTCTAAAGGAACGCAGGAAAAGGTACAATTGATATTGGTGATGAGTCGCGACGCCGATCTTTTCATCCTTGATGAGCCGATCGCCGGTGTCGATCCAGCCGCACGCGATTATATCCTCAAAACGATCATTACCAATTACAATGAAAATGCTACCATATTATTATCCACCCATCTGATCACCGATATTGAAAACATTCTTGATGAGGTCATCTTTTTGCGACACGGTCAGGTATTGCTGACCGCCACCGTCGAGGATATTCGTGCCAAGAAGGGGAAATCTGTTGATGCATATTTTAGGGAGGTGTTCGCATGCTAGGAAAATTAATAAAACACGAATGGAAGGCAATCTGGAAATTTTTACTGGCGATGATAATCTTTAATCTTGCCATTACCTTAGTGGGGGTACTGGGACTGCTCTTTTCACCCGATATGACTGCCAGCGATCCGCCGCCCATCTATATTATATTTATTATTGCTTATGTCTCAACCTATTTTTTAGGTATGGCCGCCGTCTTCTTTGGCAGTCTGATTTATCTCGGGTCCCGTTTTTATCGCAGTATGTACGGTGCGGAGGGTTATCTTACCCATACATTACCGGCCACCCCGCTCCAATTGATCACCGCCAAGACGATCGTTGCCACCTTGATGCTGATCATTAACGGTTTACTATTGTGCCTCAGCGGTTGCGCCCTGGCCGTTTCACTGGCCGCCTCACTTGGTGAGACCATTCCGTGGAACGCAATGATGGTCGCCCTGACCGACCCCTCCTTTACCGGCGGCACCCCGATCATTGTTTATATCATCCTATATCTCGTGATGTTGCTCATCGGCCTTATCACCAGCATCCTGATGATCTATGCCTCGGCATCACTGGGACAGTTGTTTAACAAACATCGTGTCTTAGGTTCGGTAGGTATATACTTCGGTCTCTCGATGGCGATGCAAATAACAATGACCGTCCTTATGATCGCATCGGTCAGTATTATGGTGAACCTTGACGGCTATAATCAGTCAAGCGATAATTTCCTCTCTACCTTTATCCAGTCCACAATTGCTACTGCGCTTTATGGTTTTGTCTTTTTCATAATCACCTATGCTATTACCAAGAAAAAGCTGAATCTTGAGTAGGCACATTTTATTGAAGCTTTGATCATAATGCACCACTATATTAAACACCCCGACAGAGCATCCTGTCGGGGTGTTTAGCTTAAAAATCATAGTTTTTTCGATTTTTCATTCAGGTAGCTTCGCAGATCCCATCTGCGAAGTGCAAAGGAATAGCTAAAAAACATCGCTCAATTGCCTAGCTTGAACCCCTCTTTGAGAATGGGGCTTAACTTTTTATAGATCAACAGGGTTACCAACGATGCCACCACCCCTTTGATCAGGTTAAGCGGACCGGCGGCAAACACTGCCAGCGTCATCACGTTATCTATCGCCGGATTGACTGCACTGCCCATATCAACTATTTGTTGCACAGCCTCCTCTCCACCACCAAAGAAAAGCTGGGCGAACATGGGGATTAAATACACTGCATTAAGTAAGGTTCCAAAAGCGGCGATGGTCCCTGTACCCACCGCACAACCGATCAGGGCGGATTTTTTGCTTTTACGCAGAGCATAAATGATGGATGCCGGTAATATATAGCTGCAACCGATCATAAAATTGGCAAGATCACCAACAAAAGCGGTGGTGGTTCCCTTAGTCAATAGCTTGAGGATGATCTTACAAAATTCAATCATCACACCAGCGACCGGACCGTAGGCAAAGGTTCCAACCAGCGCTGGCAATTCGCTAAAATCCAACTTATAAAAGCTGGGGATAAAGGGGAGCGGAAAATCAAAGATGTACAAGACGGTCGCCATTGCAGAAAAAACTCCGATGACGGCTATTTTTCTAGTGGTAAGAATGCGGGACCTTTTCCCATTACCGGCAAGTCCAGTCCCACCAGTACCTTCGCTCATCTTTATACCCATGCATTTCGCAAGTTTACTTGCGAAACTGCTTAAATAAAAAGTGAAAAATCTTTGATTTTTCACACTACCTTCTCTCCTGGCGATCAGCTTCTCGGCAATAACTGCCACCGCAAAAATAAAAACGGCAATTCCTAAAAATTGTGCGGCGAACAGGGTGTTCTCCGCGATTGATGCCCATAAATTTGAATCCATTTCTTTTTCCTCCTTGGGTTTAAGTTGTGAGGAAAATTCTTCATTAATTTCTTATGGATGGTTATGAATGTTATGTTTACATAATCACTCGTTAACCATACACATAGAAAAACCCCGTTTCATAAATGAAACGGGGTTGAATTGACCGTGCAACAATGACGGTGGATTAACACACCTTGATGATGACCGTATCGTTTCTTCTTTCATCCAGACTTTACTGTCGGTTTTGGAATCGCACCAAATCAGCTGCTTATACAAGCAGGTCGCGGACTATACCGCCGGTAGGGAATTGCACCCGACCCCGAAGAATTTTCACTTGCTTTAGTGTAGCATAGGAAGGGGGATAAGGCAAGTGTTTTCAAGGCGGATCATCTCAGGACACACTGACTTAATCGGTGTGTCCCGAGATATCCGCAAGGATGGTTCATCCCGGAAGCTACGATTCAGGTTACATTATCACACCTGCCTTACTAACAATAATTCCCCCAAGACCACATAAATCGGCTTGTGTTCCATTAAGTGTCCCGTCTTCTTCCTTTTGGATAATTCCTGCATGATACGCGCTATAGGCATAATAGTTATTGCTGCCTGACGTATTGTAGACAATGACCCTACTGCCTCTCCCAGCTCGTACCGCACAGTTTTTGTTACTAAATTCGCATTCAAAAACGACTGCATAACCATCATCTATCCCCACTCCGTGGAACATAGCAGTAGAACTGGTCCCGTCCATTGCGCTACAATATTGTAAAATCACTTTGGTACAATTAGCTATGCTAAAAATAGAGTTACTTGTTCCGACAGCATTAAATCCCTGAACTTTAACCGACATGATACTACAATATCGGATAATCATATTCACGATGTTATGCGTCAACTGTCCTTTGACATCAGCACCAATAATGTTCAACATCCCTGTACCCGTAAATCTCTCGATTAAAATCGGCTGATCATATGTACCGGGATTAACATTAAAGGTTACATCAGCCAGCAATAACCGGGGCAGGGCATCAATTTCATTTTGGAGCTCGGAGATATCAATCGTCTTATTAATCGGACTAATGAGGGCGGGGACCTGAACTCCTCCGGGAGGACCTTGCGGACCCGGTTCTCCCTTGGCCGCTACTCCGGTGTCTTCTCCACCGGTAAACCAATTGCCGTTTTCACCAATTGTGGGTAAATAGTCATTTCCATCACATTTTTTGTGATCAATTATATGGACTTTTAATGTTTTTTTACTCTTTCTCTTGCTCATATTATTACTCCTTTCTATTATTTGTTCATACGTATGATATTTATAATAATACCAACTAAAAGTCCCTTACGGTTACCCTTTTTACTATGTTTTGCCCTCTACCTATATCACTTTTTCCATTTTACTATTTGAAATGAACGACTGGGGTTACCATTTTTTTCACTCTGTGGAAAAGTCGCTATTTTAGCACCTCTATAAACCTTATTAACTTAAACTTCGTACATAGATCATTACTGTGCACTGTTGAAATTCATAATGGTAGAATTAATCCGACTAGCTGCTACAAAAATGAGCGCCAGCCGGGCGATATCCAAAAATTTATCATCATGTTATAATCGTAATGTTACCGTTCGCCTTTAAAAAAGGGGACTATAAATACTACAACTATATAATACGAGGAGAATATATATGGATACAGGCAAGGGAACACCGATCGTACCCGCCGAACTTCTTTTGGTGCTGGAGAATGAATTGGAGGCACGCGATTTTTTTAACAGCCTCTCCGATGGATATAAACGTGGTTACTGTGACTGGGTCGGTAGCGCAAAGCAAGAAGCGACCCGAAAGACCAGAGCCGAAAAAGCGTTAATCATGCTTAAGAATAAGCAGAAGACATTGAAGACCTGATCGGTAATCCAATCGGGCCTCAATGTCTGTTTAAAAGATCAAAGATTTTCAATATGTTCTTTTGATTTCAATTTTTTATTATCTATTTTGTATATTTGATCCAGATATCATACGGGCTATCGTTTCGGTTGGCCGCACTTAGTGAGATAAAATTTACATCGCCCTTAGCGGCCGAACTGTTGGTTTCTTGCACCACCAACCGCGAGTGCGTATGAACTGTACCATCCACATTACTGATAGTCGTACCCAGCATCTGAGTATTCAATGTATTGAACCACCAGCCACCGCTTTCAACAATCTGCCCATTGCCAATATTGACAAGTGTCTTCGTATAGACCTTATTGGCTGACTCCGTTATGTAACCGGTGAACCGGCGTCCATAAAGACCGCCACCGAAGCTATACTCGTTTCCAGCCACCCATTGGTCGGGCCGGACGATGGTCATATCGGCCGATGCACCCGCCGCACCGGTATCGCCTTTGGGACCCGGTTGTCCCGGAACACCCATTTCACCCTGTGGTCCTTGGGCACCGGTTTCACCTTTTGCACTAATCCCCGTATCGGTTTCACCGATGAACCAATTTCCGTTTTCACCAATCGAAGGAAGGTTATTCATCGATTCCTGATCACATCCGCAACCGTAATATTGCTTGATGATCGTACAAACTTCTTTTTCGCAGCATTTTTGATTTTCCATATAAAGTCTCCTTTTGTATTGTGAACCCTTGGGTTCTATAACAATACTATCAAATTCATAACTCTTCTGGTTACCCTTTTGACATAATTAAAGAAGTCCTTGCTGCTAATAATACTTACACTATTATATCTTACTCACAACCGGTAACCAGACCTCATACTTCATGTATTCCGGGTTGTCATCCAGATATACTTCGATGTCGGGCGCATTGTCCCATTCATAACCCGAGGCAGGTAACCATTCCGCAAAGATACGTTTCTGTAGATCGGCAATCGATGATGGCAATCCCGCGCCGGAAAAAACGGCCCACGTACAGGCAGGAACAACACATTCATACATGCCTTCGGGCACCGCTCGATCGGTGGCGGCGGCAATATAATAATAACTTGAACCACCCTCCTCGGTACAATCGGAAATACCAAGCAATCCCAAGGGTTCCTTTTCAATCAAGCCACAAACCTGAGCAAGCTTTCCGTTTTGCCCTGATTCCTGCCAGAATAACGGAACACGCTTGAAGCTCTCGGCAACATCGGCCGGATCAAAATCCTTCCCCATGCCCGATTTACTGGTAAGCGGTGCGATCTGAATCGGTTCACGTACTCCTACTACTCGAAATGATTCCTTCTTGACAATTCGATACTCCATTTCCTCTTCTCCTTTAATTGAAAATTGAAAGCCGATGCGTGAGAACGATTTTAACACCGTGTCGGACTTATATGCCGCCGATGGTGCGCTCCCATGAACTGCCTGGAAAGCACGATTGAACGCTGTCGGCGACTCATATCCATAGCGTAGTGCCACCTCCAGCACCTTGCTGCCTTGTTGCAAATCGAACGCCGCCTTGGTCATCCGCCGGCGACGCAGATATTCGGATAGCGGGACGCCGGTAAGATAGGAAAACATTCGTTGAAAATGATATACCGACGAGCCGGCACGTCGTGCCGCTTCCTCGTAAGATATCTCACCATCCAGATTATCCTCCATATAGGTCAGCGCATCATTAAATTGCTCCAGCCACTTCATCGCATCACCTCCTTGTTTTCAGTATAAGTCAACCCCCAGGTGATTTCCTCTCATTTGATGCACAAAATTGCGAGATGTTTTATATTATACACTTTTTCAATGGTACTGGAAGTATTATTTCTAAGGAAATACTGATTCCTGAAATATGTAAGTGGCGGTAATAGGAGGCTGTTATGTCCAAAATCCAGATTTTATTTTTTATATTGGGTAACCGGCGGGACTGTAAATCAGATATGCTTATACCAAACATACGTATGCTAGACAATTTAAAAGGAGAATTAATATGAAAAATTCAAAATGTAATGGAAGTGATGCTTACAATGTTTTTAACCAATACTTTGTCGATCACGGTGACAGCGAAACGGAATGCACGCTTCCGACTATCGGCGAAAACGGAAATTGGTTTATCGGGGATGATGACAGCGGTGTCAGTGCACAGGGAGCGCAGGGCGAAGCCGGCGCTGTCGGGCCACAAGGGCCTAAAGGCGATGTCGGTGATATCGGCCCGCAGGGACTTAAAGGCGACACCGGTGATATCGGGCCGCA
>JAITWD010000304.1 GCA_031285465.1 Lachnospiraceae bacterium | reverse complement strand
CGCACAGGTGCCAAACGACGGCATAGTCGCTCAATTACCGGCAAGGATACCGTATCAAAGGCAACGACCGCTTCTTCGCCATCACCTGTCAGTCCGGCAAAATCCTGGTCGTTTTGGATAAAAAAGTGACATTCATTGGGCATATCGCCGATCTCCTCTCCCATAAATATGCTGGTCATTTTAGCCCCTCCAGTTGTCATCCACTCATCGGCAGCCTTAACCGGTAGTTGTCCACCCGACTGCCCATAAATATACCGCCTAAAGCCTTCCCCCTCTAACAGTAACTCATTTTCGATAAATAGGATAAAATGTTGCCGCTTGGGATTCTGCCATATCCGGTCAAGTGCCGCTAATACCGTACTTGCTTCCAACCTATTACCGGCTAAATAGCGTATGCCGGCGTTCTCTGCCCAAATATGAGGCAACCACTTTATGATCCTGACCAACCGCTCCATTGCCTGATCCTCTTCCCGATAAAAAAAGGCAAGCTTGACGTCGGTGTAACAGTTATTAATTGCTATTTGCCGTAATAATCCGGCAACTATATTAACCGCGCCCTGTTTTCCCGCTCCCCCGACAATCCCAATCATCCTATGCTGCAAAAGATCAATACATACTGGAATCTGTTTAAGTCGGCAATAGGTCTTTTTAATCCGCTCTGGTTCCTGACCCAGTTCATCATATCGACCGACCTTTGATAAGCGTGGCACCTTAATGTCTACGGAAAAGGGGGCCTCGCCCAGACCGACTCTTTGTTTAAGAAAATCTGCCTGCTCCGGGTTCCGATTCCAAAGCCACCGCTTGATATCCTCCCACAATACCGCTGTTTCCCATCCCGGATAACGTTCGTGCAAAATTTCCTGCTCCCGACAATATTTTTGCTCAATGTACTGCTCAATATCTCGTAGATAACGATCATACCCCTCCCGGCGATGGCGCTCCGCCCAGAGTTCTTCCTTCTTTTGGACGACCCGATTGATCACTGCCCAAAAAACCCCCAGAAATGCTGTCATTCCGGTCATCAATATCCCGGCATACCAATAGCCATTGTCGTCAGCATATTGCCGCGCACTTAGAATGGTCGTCAGGATCATCGGGAGTGCCATCGTTAAAACCGGACCAATGGTCATCAAAAATGATGGGCGCTCAATATCACGCTGGGCTGGCGGTCCTTCAATCTCTATTTCATCAATTCCATCACTGTTAAATGACCGGCATTTTCTGGGGCTACGATGAAAATATCCGGTTAGACCAGATTTTGTTGTCCCCTTATCAAAAGGTGCTGTCGGCACTGGTCGCAGTGGATCCGATTGTTGTGGTGGGTAGGGAGTTTGTAATAGATAAGACGACGGGAATGGATGGGGCGACGGTAATGGGTAGGGCGCTTGTAATAGATAGGGCGGTAACCGGAGTCTTAAGGAACCCTTCCGATCACCCAGTATCGCCACCGCATCTCGCAAAATGATCATCCTTAAGCCAAACAGATCAACACAGTCACCAAAATTGAGCCGACCGGTTTCCACAACCCTGCTTCCGTTAATGTAGATACCATTTTTACTTTTATCGGTGAGCCAATACACCCCTTGTTCAAAAAAAATAACGGCATGAACTGCTGAAACCAACTGATGCATGTTGTAACAGATATTATTCTTCATAACACTGCCGATCGTAATCGTCCGATCACGTGGCAGTAAATACTTTGGGGATACACAAAAAGCTGTTGATGTTACTTGGACGATGACCGACAGGATTTCCCCCTCTGCCATTGCCAACTTAAGTAATTCATTGCCATTCAATATGTGCCGCTCATTTTCCCGGATCAGATACCAAATGTTACTTATAACTTCAAAATTTAACTGGGCGTCTTCATAAAATCCAAACTGGACCGATGGCAAACGTACTGAATAATCGGCATTATCAAGTGCCGGCAGAACTATTTGATGAAACGCTATTGCGCTGTAGAGGTAAAGGATATATTTTCTTGTCATTTATTATTATTTAAGGGATGATCCCTTTGAGCAATCACAGATTTTTCAATTTTTGTTTAAGCAGTTTTGCAAGTAAAACTTGCGAAATGTATGGGATTAATGAGTTGACTATTTTTAGTAAGGGCCGATGGAGCGGATCGGTAGCGGTGGGTTATAATTTGCAGACATATAAACATGAATTATTAAGGAAGTTATAAAAGGATTAAAAAGAGTTGGCAGGAATTAAAAAGAATTAGGCTTGTAGCTAAGGATGCGCTTTTATAGATTTATTCTACAATAACACGAATTTCATTGTGTGTCAATAGTTTATTTGCGATTCATTTACAAATTCCGGTAAGCTCTTCGCTACTTTTTGTATACTAAAAATAATTATTCTTTTTTGAGATTGGGGCAGAACCCCCTCCTGCGTGCACAAAAAAACAGGGAACACGTAGTTTCCCTGTTTAAAATTCACAAAATATCTGGCTGTTCTATGACCAGTACCTTTAACCTGATGCCTATTTTCCGGCATGATAATATTTATAAAAGTAATTTAGATCAGATATAGGATCCAAAAACATTGCCTGCCGAATAATTATTGGAAAAAGCGCCATTGGCGTTGTAGGTATTGGACTTGGCGGCCTCGCTACTGGCGGCAAAATCCATCCATGAAGCCTGAGCCGACACCTTATATCCGTATGAGCCGGTACCGTTAAAGAGGCTCTTAACGGTGGTCATATCAGCGGCCTTAAATTCCTTTTCGTCAATGGACAAACGCCCGCTCTCACCAACCGAAATGCCGACACTACTCAACAATTTTTCATTGGCCGTCGTCATACCTTTAAGTGAATCGGCCTTGCCGGAAATGGTTGTGGTGTTACTTTCCAGACCCTTTTGCAATAAACTGTTATAGTCATCTACAAAGCTCTCAACCGCCTTATAAATAGCATCACGGTCATAATCGGTAGTGGTGGTCGATACACCGTTTTCATCCTTGGTGGTAATGTCCTCTTCAATAAAAAGCGATTTACTGCCGGTCTCTACCAGTTTATCGGCCGATTCTTTAAGATCATCGGCAGAACTTTGGATCTCGGACAACTCCTTATTAGTATCGCTTGCAGTGGAAATGGATGAGTCGGAAACCAGGTCATTAGCGACCGAACTCCCCCCATAATAGGCCGACATCAGCTTTCCATAGCTACCATTCTTAATACTGGCATAATCGGCGAGATTAA
>JAITWD010000300.1 GCA_031285465.1 Lachnospiraceae bacterium | reverse complement strand
GCCATTCTTTCCCTTTGTACCCAGCTGGCTAAATATCTCTTGTGCCCGACTTTCCGGGATAAGCACATGACTTGCAGGAATTATTTCATCGCTCTCCCACCAGCCGGACAGGACAAAGGTTTCGGTGGTTTCCTGCCCATCTACATCGAAGGTTAAGGTAAATTCGCTACCGATCCGCGGTTCGATCCCCAGGCGGTCAAGCACCTTCTTATCGGTAGCAGCTTCATTTGTCCCTTCGGCAGGAAAGGCACCGATTGACGGCTCAAGATACATCCACTTAGCGCTATTTTCATTACAATAGCTGACCTCCACCTGCGACTTGTTAAAGGGTGCCTTCTCGGGAATGCCGACAAAAAGGCGCAGACCATATTCTTTGATCCGCGGGTCATCGCATAGCTCCATCGCCTGCTCATAGGTCATATTCTTAAAGCCGCCATGAGAATAGCCCCCTACCATCATGAAATTGGCCTGTTGGAAGGAGTGATTGATCGACAAGGCGATGGTGAAAAGGGCGGTAAACAATAGTGTGGTCAGAATAATGGCAAGCAGGGAAATAATACTCCTGCTCCTTGACGCGAGCATACTCCTGATGCTCAATTGACGAATTGACTGGCGTGCGGTGCTATCCATTTCAAACACCTCCATTACTGCCGGCACTACCGACGATCTGACCGTCTTCGATGCGGATGATCCGGCTTCCCATCTGGGCTATTTCCGGGTTATGGGTGATCAGGACAATGGTTTGGGCAAATTGTTCGTTACCCACCTTCAGCAATCCCATCACATCCATACCGGTTTTGCTGTCCAGGTTACCGGTCGGCTCATCGGCAAGGATGATGGTCGGCTTACTGGCAAGGGCACGGGCGATCGCCACCCGCTGTTGCTGTCCGCCGGACAGTTGATCGGGCATACTGGTCCGTTTCTCGGTAAGTCCAAGCGCTTTGATAACACGGTCAACATGAACCATATCCACCTTGTTGCCATCCAGCCGGATGGGCAATAAAATATTGTCCATCACACTTAGAACCGGGATCAGGTTATAACTTTGAAAGACGAAGCCGATTGACCGACGACGAAAAATGGTAAGTTCATCCTCCTTCATATTGAAGATGTCCTTACCGCCTATTTCCACCCGACCAGACGACGGTCGGTCAAGACCGCCCAATAGATGTAACAGGGTCGATTTGCCGCTGCCGGAGCTACCTACGATGGAGACAAATTCCCCCGATTCCACCGCCAGATTGATGCCGTCCACCGCCTTGACCACCGCCCCTGTATCGTAATGCTTTTTTAAATCAATTGTTTTTAGAACGCTCATGAATATTATCCCTCCTCATCAGCAAAATCAGTTCTGTGATTGACCGACCAAATTATCGACACAACACCTTCTTTACTCTAAGTCAAGTATATCCGCTGAAGCTTTCGCCATTCTTTCGGTAATCTTTCAATACTGAAAGAAAACGTAAAACGACCTTCTAAGAGGCCTAAGAAGGTCGTTTTTTAGAGAAATGCTGATTTAATCAGTATTTTCTGAGTAGGGACGGGCAAGAAACAGCGAAAAAACCGAACCGTTCCCTCTCAAAGAAGCAACTTTGATATAGCCGCCGCAGGCGATGACGATTTCCCGTGCCAGGTAAAGTCCGACACCGACCCCCGGCTGATCGGCCGATTCTGCCGCCCGCCAAAAACGCTCAAATA
Organism: Lachnospiraceae bacterium; assembly: GCA_031285465.1. Classification (GTDB taxonomy): domain Bacteria; phylum Bacillota; class Clostridia; order Lachnospirales; family Lachnospiraceae; genus UBA935. The sequence goes on along the minus strand of JAITWD010000300.1, from coordinate 9,696 downwards.
CCTTCGGCAGGTCCTCTTCGCGGATACCACGTCCGGTATCACTAACATCAATCCGCACGAACATTTCGTATTCGGTAACCTTTATGTCCACCTTACCATTTTGGGGGGTATATTTTATAGCATTATCGATAATATTGAGGAGCGCCTCGGTGCACCACCGGACATCCATCATCGCAACGATAGTCTCCTCACAGGGTGTAAAAGAAAGTTTGATGTGTTTACCCGATGCGTGGCCAAGACCTTCCGCGATAGCCTGGTCGATCATCGCTGTGACACTTCCGGCAACCGGTTTGATGGCAATAATGCCACTTTCCAGGCGCGATGTTTTTACCAGCGCTTTGATCAGAAAATCCAGCTTGTTGGCATTATTGGCGATCTGTCCGGCCAGATGGGTCTGGTCATCGGTAAGAGACTGTTCCGCCAGTAGTCCGCAGTAAAGCGATATGTTAGCGATCGGCGTTTTGGTCTGGTGGGAAATATCGCTGATCAAGGTGTGCACCCGTTCCTGCTCGGTCTCAATGTGCTCACGGCGGAGGCGTGAACGCTCCAAAAAGGTACTCATTTTCGATTCGATTTTGGAAATTAGCTGCTCGTCGTATGACTCTGCTTTAAAGGTTCCTGCCAGCGCATCGTCTAACATACCATCCAGTCGCTTAAGTAGTTTATTATTGAAGATCCACCCAATGTTCATCCTGTCCTTCTCCTGTTTAATCCTAGTGAAATTATTTTCACTCCTTATTAAACCTGTTCTTACGGCCTACGCCATAAATGCACCCACCTACTCAACAATAACTTTACACACTTCCGAACATGCCACTTCAGTGGCACAAACAATACGTAAGAAGAACGACTTTAGTCGTTCTTCAGTGTGTAATTTAGTAATTCTTAGTCTCCGTACTTCGGAGACTTAGAATTACTTTACACACTTCCCACCATCCATTTGTAGCCGATACCATGAATGGTCTTAATAAACTGTGGGTCGGACGGATCGGTCTCCAATTTGGCACGCAGTCGCCGGACCGAGACCGAGAGGGCGTTTTCATCAACATAATCGGCACCGTCCGGCCAGATGTGGGCAAGGAGCTGCTCTCTGGTCATGGTCTGCCCTTTATTGACATAGAGCAGTCGCAATAATCGCGCTTCGGTTTTGGTAAGTTCAACCGGATGGTGCTGTTTTTCAAAGTACATATGTTCAAAGTCAAACAGAAAGCCGTGGTTATCAACCATCATCTTGGGCTGTGAATGGCGCCGTAACATGGTATCCACCCGCGCCCTGAGCACCGCCAGCGAAAAGGGTTTGGTAACATAGTCGTCGGCACCGGTCTGAAGCCCCGCGACAATATCCAGTTCAGTATCATTAGCGGTCAACAAGAGGATGGGGGTACGATAGCCGGCCGCGCGCAATTCGGCACAAAAGTTAAGACCGGAACCGTCCGGCAGGTTAATATCCAAAATGTAGCCGTCAACAATACTGATGTTCAACTGTTCTCTGGCTTCCTTTAGGCTTGTACAAAGGATAAACTGCCGGTCGTCGGCGGCAAGGGCAAGGGCGATACCACGGCACAGGGCACTGTCGTCTTCCAATATCAAAATATTCATACTTCATTCCCATCTGCGGCTTTGCCGCATTTAAAATCAATCATTGGTCATTGGATATAGAATAGAATTATTATGGCATTTTGTCAAATCAAAACTCCCCTTACAGCAATGCCGAAAGGGGAGTTTGATTTTATGGTAGATCTTTACAGAATACTGCCTGCTGACTATTTGCCCACACTATATGGTCTGCAACGACATAATGAATGGCCTTTTTAGATTGTCCTGCCGGGCTGATTGATGATCAGACCTCCGCCATTTTTTGACGGTTTTAATAGAAATAAAAAACTATTTCTCCATTTTAAGGAAATAAGCCCGGTAGGGCTCTAATCTACTGCCACCGCCAAAGTCAAATTTCTCACCGGTGATCAGATCGATCGCCATACCACAGCCGGCATCAAAGTGGGCAGTATAAGCGCTATCGGCCATATTGATCGCCACCAGTACCCGCTCCCCGTCGGTCGCTCGCTCGAAGATACACTGCTGTCCGGTCAGTACTACCGAACGGAAACCGCCATAGTTAAGAGCACGTGAACCGCTCTTTGCTGCCGACAATTGGGCAATATACTTACTTAATCCATTGAATACCGGCTCATCAAAGGATGCACGCAAAGCGGGATCACCCTCGCTCTTCGATGCCTTTGCCCCCCATTCGCTGCCATAGTAAACACACGGAATACCCGGCATTCCGAACATGAGCGCATACACCAGTGGCAGATGGTTCTCGTTGGTAATATTACTGGCTATCCTTGTCACATCATGGTTGTCTACGAAGGAGAACATATGAAGCCCTTTATAAAGGGTCCAGTTCTCCGGTCCAAACTGACGGTTAAGCGAATGGATGATCTCAAACATATTCTGGCTGTTAAAGCTGGAGTACAAACCCTTGTAGCATTCGTAATTGGTCGCTGAATGAAGCATCTCGTAGTTGACCATCCTTGTATAATCACCATGTAACATCTCACCCAACAGATAGAAATCCGGTTTTAAGCCCTCGGTAAAGGTACGTAATTGCTTTAAGAAATCTGGTTCCAGGCAATAGGCCACATCCAGACGCAACCCATCGATCGCAAATTCCTCCACCCACATCCGTACCGCTTCCAGAATATGGGCTACCACCTCAGGGTTGCGTAGATTTAGTTTTACCAGATCATAATGCCCCTCCCAGCCTTCATACCACAGACCGTCATTATAATTGGAATTCCCCCCAAGATTTATATTAAACCAATGTAAATATTTTGAATTCTCCCGATTGCGCAATACATCCTGAAACTGGTAGAAACCACGACCGACATGGTTAAATACACCATCCAGGACCACCTTGATACCATTGTCATGAAGCTCTGCGCAAACCGCCTTAAAATCTTCATTGGTTCCCAATCGGCAATCAATCGCCTGATAATCACGGGTATTGTATCCATGGGTATCCGATTCAAAAATCGGTGAAAAATATATCGCTCCGATTCCGAGCGACTTCATGTGCGGTATCCAGTCCACCACTTTATTAATACGCGAAACCGTCACCCCGTCATTATCAAATGGCGCACCACAAAATCCCAACGGATAAATCTGATAAAATACACTTTCAAAAGCCCACATTTCTTATTCTCCTCTTCTATTCCTGCTTTTTGCAAAACTATTTACTATCTTCCTTCCCATATTCCTGATTTTTTATTTTTATGTAACTATTTATTACCTTCCCCTCCTCATCACTCTGAATATGCTTAGCTATATTGAGCTATATTTTAGCGACAGCCATATATATAATACCACACAACACTTAATATTCAAAATAAATTCTCGATTATAATAATCTGACCGCAATACATGTCTACATAACTAAATTGACTCTGTCAGTATCTCAACCCAAAAAGCAACTTCCTCTTGCAAATTTTAATAGCTAAATTATTCCGAAATCCAAAGAAATCCCCCATTTCCACAAAGTTATCCACAACGACATCAGTGTCATATTGGCTGACTATCTCTCCATTTCACTTCAAAATCGACGTCACTCCCCCACTTTACCCCCCACAAATCCCTTTTTTTAGTGTTTACATAATTTTTACATGCTTTGTTTGCTGTCACAAGACTAAAAGTCGTACGTTATCCACAATCCATTCGGTCAATCAATCGGTTACCATTTATATCCTCTTTCCGACACCTGCAAACTTTGGGCCGCAGGCACAAATTTGCGTTTGAGCGATTTATCGCTCAAACTAGCCACCGATTCCAAAATGCTTCTACCTGTCCCGCAATTGTTTTTACTTCGGTCACCTCGATATGCTCCCACTCCTTGGGAAACATCCGGCGATAGACCCCACTACGGAAACGTTCATCTAAAAGTGCCACGATCCCAATATCTTCCTGTGTCCGGATAACCCTTCCTGCCGCCTGAAGGACCTTATTGATCCCCGGTAGCCGGTAGGCATAATCAAAACCGTTCTCTCCCAGTTCATCAAAATAATTCATCAATATCTCCCGCTCCGGACCAATCTGCGGGATACCGGTCCCAACAATGATCACTCCGATCAAACGGTCATTCTTAAGATCGATCCCTTCGCTGAAGATCCCGCCCGTCACGCAAAATCCCAACAAGCTTTGCCCCTCTTCCGTAATCTCCATCTGAATCGCACTCCAGTCATCGCTATCATTGACCGGTTGGTTTGCACCTTCGGGCCAATCGGTCGGAGCGCCTAAAAACCGTTCCAAAAAACGCTCTCGCTCGACTTCATCCATACGCTCCTCTTGAATAAGACACTCCACCTCCTCACCCGGCCAAAAAGACTGCCGGTAACACTCATACACCCTTTTCAGAAAAAGGTGGGAGGGCAGAAAAATAAGATAATTTCCGTGTCGATTTCGTACAATTTCATTTATGTAAGAGGCGATCCGATAAAACTCACCGTCACTGCGACGGCTATACTTACTGGTCACATCACTGGCGATAAACACCCCTTGCCGGGCCGGATCAAAGACCGACCGGGCATAGACATCATAATCATCGGCATTCGCCCCCAACAGCTTCTTGTAATATGTAATCGGCAGCAAGGTTGCTGAAAACAAAATGGCACTACGCCCCCTCATCATGCACTCCCGTAGATTATTGGCCGGGTTGACACAGAAAAGTTTGAGCACAAAACGGCCGTCCGCCAAAATTCGGGAATAGATCACATAATTATCATCACACAATTCACTGATCATCTGAAAATGAGTCACACTAAAGTAAAATTCCAGCAACTCTTTCCTTAACGGACCGGTCTCATTGTCCTCCAAATACCGCTCCATAGATGCCGACAATCTTGACAATGCCTGCAAAAAGGGGGTGATGACCGGCTCGACCTGGTAATCCTCGCATTCCCGCTTAAGCGCCAGCAATTCCTTATTACACCGATCCAGCATTTTGGCAATATACTGGTCCTCTTCCTGAAACGACCGCTTAAGTGCCAGAAAATCCTCCTTGCATAACTCGGCACTGTACATTTCCCGCCCCCGTTCCACCAGATTGTGGGCCTCATCGATCAAAAAAAGATATTCCCCTTTTGACCCTTCTGCAAAAAAACGCCTCAGATAAACATGCGGATCAAAAACATAATTATAATCACAGATAATGCCATCAGCAAAACTACTCATATCCAGTCCCAGTTCGAAAGGACAGACCTGAAATCGTCGGGCATACTCAGACAGTCGCTCTCTATCAAAACTGTCCGCTTCGGTCAATAGTGCATAGACCGCATCATTGATTCGGTCATAGTGGCCGCGGGCATATGGGCAATCTATGGGGTTGCATTCAACTTCATCCATGAAGCAAATTTTGTCTTTGGCAGTCAATATAACCGTTTTGAAGCGCAGTCCCCGTTCACGCCGTAATATAGCAAAGGTTTCTTCCGCCACCGTTCGGGTTATGGTTTTGGCGGTCAGATAGAAGAGCTTTTCACCCCGCCCCTCTCCCATCGCCTTAATGGCCGGAAAGACAGTGGACACCGTTTTACCCACCCCAGTCGGAGCCTCAATAAATAGTTTCTTCTTATGATAGATGGTCTGATAGACATAGGTGACCAGTTCCTTTTGACCATTACGGTACGGGAAGGGAAAGGTCATATCCTTAATTGACCGAAGTCGTTTTTCTTGCCACTCGCACTCTACGTCCGCCCATTTGCGGTAACGTTCCATTAAATCACCAAACCATGACTGTAACTCAAGCCGCGAATAATCAAAGTGGAAATACCGAAGCTCTTCCGTCTCAATCGCACAGTAGGTCATCCGGACTGCGATTTCTTCCAGACCATTATCCTCTGCATAAATAAAAGCGTAGCACATCGCCTGCGCCAAATGAGTGCTCACCGGTTCCTTCATCTTAGAAAGGTCCCGATAGGTTCCTTTTATCTCGTCAATCGTTACGATAGCCTCACTTACTTTTTCCGGGATAATGATCCCGTCTGCCCGGCCTTCGATCAATACCGAATATTTTTCTGTAACGTATTGGTATTTAAGCATAACCTCGGCATGATACTCGCTACCCATCCGCCGCTGGATCATGCGATGTATCCTGCCCCCTTCCTGCATCGCATTATCCGGAACCGATGACCGACGATTATCAATATTTCCACTGCGCAAAATAAACTCTACCAGATTTCTGACCGAAATATGTATCTCCATATAATTTCCTTTATCAAAATATTTCCCTATAGCAATACTACTACATCCATCAAATAATTTCAAAAAACTCCCCAAGGGAATAGAAATAATTTCCATCAGGGAGTCGCATTATCCTTAATACTGTACCAGGCACTGTCACACAATAAAGCATATCGGCAATCATCATATTTAGCATGTTATACCTAACATGTTATCATTAACATGCCACCGCAAACTGTTTCATGTAGCGATCAAAATCAGGATCATAATCACTACTGGTTACCGTTAACACTCTTCGAAAATCTAAACCCAAGACACCTACAATAGATTTAGCATCGACAATAACACTATTATATGCGATATCGATATCAAACGGACAATTGGTCGCCGCTTTTACGAAATCATTCACCCTATCAATACTTAGCTTAATCTTGTACTGCATCATAATTATCACCTTCCTTAAATTATGGGAGCTATTGCCAGTCCGACAATAACTCTTTTCTTGTAGTTGTATTATCACCTTAACACCTGACCTAGCCTTGTGTAAAGCACTTTATTTAATACAATTCTCGCCTAAATGGTAATATTTATTCAATTATGTCATCAACATTTAAAAAAATATTCTCTGAGTCTATCCATTCGGTCATTTTGTATATTTTTATCCGATCAGCACCTTTTTTTCATGTAACTTTGCGCGAACCTGCCGGTTTATACGTATAAACTTTGTAGGCCTCTGACCGCTTTTCTCTTTCATTGCTATTGGCTTTTATTAGTTTTTACTGGTATTTATTGGTTTTTTATTGCTTTTTTTATTGCTTTTTTATTGCTTTTATACTTGCTTTTATGGGATTTTCTATTTACGATCCTTACTAAGTTGAAACTCGGTCATATATTCACGATAACGGAGCGGTAGCATATTCCTTTGCAATCGCCGGTTAACGCGCTCCTCTACCGCGATAGTATGGAAAAAAGCGGTAAATAGTTCACTATAGAGTTCTTCACCGGCCGATAGCTTATAGGTTGATAATACCGACTCCCGTCCCTCCTCCTCAGTTACTACGTACCAGTCCTTTCTTGCCGGATGAAGACCATAGATACCTCGTCCCTCATCATGGATCACAAAGTTCTCCAGTGGCAACCGATCGGAAAAATGAGGCATCACAAAGGTCAACACATTATTCTTCGGACCAGTGCGCGCATATAAAATACCATTTTCCAATTCCTTAAAACGGAGGAATTCAATTAGAAAATGAGCTTCATTAGCACTAAAACGCGCCAGTTCAAATACCTTCATCACATATTCATTCGCCAAATTACTCATCACTTTACGTGGATCACTCATCGCCAATCCAGAAACCACCATCTTATATATCGCATCCCCCTTCTTGGCATCATTAGAGGCCAATGCCCTGCAAACCGCCATAAATCCCTCTTGGCCAAACTCCCGGTTTATGGTTCGTGCCACCTTTGCTGCTTTATTACTGTCAGCCTGGATCGATCGGTATTCGCTAAATAAACGAAGATTATCTTCCTCACCTACCTGCAAATGAATCTCCTGATGAGACCGCTTAAGTGCATAAGCTTCATATATACCCGTAAAAATCCCTTCCAGTGAATCTTCGCAGATTAAATACAATTCCATAAAAATGACCTCGCCTCCCCAATACTCTCAAATCTTAACAGCAGGCACAAATTAGACCGCGGAACAGGCCACTACAGTTGCCCATACACAACACTCTTTGGTTCAATGAGCTTTGATGCCCAACCCGATTCCGGCTGAAAATTAACATCATCAAATAAAGATAATTGCTGATAGGTTACGCCATCCTTATCAAAGGGCAAGCGTTCCTTAACGGTAAGTAGATTGCGTGTAATATAATCCTCTTCGATCCTGGTATTAAACATCATTCGACCGCTACAGGTAATGAAATATAGTGCCCGCTTTAAAACCACCCCGATTTTCTTAAGATCTTCAAAACGCAGCGCTCCATTCCGGCGGGCTTTGACAATCCGCTGGGCACTGGTCACCCCGATACCCGGCACCCGCAAGATGGTCTGATAGTCGGCACGATTTACCTCTACAGGAAAGCTTTCCAGATGGCGTAATGCCCAATCGGCTTTGGGATCCAAGAGAATGTTAAAATTGGGACGTGCTTCATTGAGCAGTTCATCGGCTTTAAAGCCGTAAAAACGCAGTAGCCAATCGGCCTGGTAGAGACGATGCTCTCGCAATAATGGCGGTCCGCCGGGCAAGGCCGGAAGTGACCGGTCTTCATTAATATTGATAAAGGCAGAATAATATACCCGTTTTAAATCAAATTTCTGGTAGAGGTTTTCCGCAACGCTTACAATCTGATAGTCACTTTCTGGTGTTGCACCAATGATCATCTGGGTAGACTGTCCGCCGGGAACGAAGGTGGGGGCTTTTTTGTATAGAACCAGTTCATTCTTATTCTGCTTAATACCCTGTTGGATCTGTCGCATTGGCATTAAAATAGTCTTGCGATGTTTATTGGGTGCCAGCTCGCTTAGTCCCTGTGCCGTCGGCAACTCCAGATTGACACTCATACGATCCACGATCATACCCAGCTTGGCGATTATGATCGGATTAGCCCCTGGGATCGCCTTAACGTGAATATAGCCCTGAAAACGATATTCAGTCCGCAATTTGTAGATTGCCTGATATATTAATTCCATCGTATAATCCGGATTATGTAAAATACCGGAGCTTAGAAATAAGCCTTCAATAAAATTACGACGATAAAATTCAATGGTGAGGGTACATATTTCCTCCGGCGTAAAAGACACGCGGGGAACATCATTAGACCTGCGGTTGACACAATATTTACAATCATAGATGCATTCATTGGTGAACAATATCTTCAATAATGAAATACAACGGCCATCCGAACTGAAACTGTGGCAAATACCTCCGGCAGCAGAGTTGCCTATGCCGGTACCATCACCCTTACGCTCCACGCCACTGGAGCTACAGGAAACATCGTATTTGGCAGCATCGGACAGGACACCTAATTTGTCCATACTAGTTGTTGATTCAGAGATACAGATTTCCATGATTTTCTTTCCTTTTGTAACTATTCAGTACCTTCATAGTTATTTACTTTCAATAATAACGAACACTTGTTCTAGTGTCAAGTCTTTTGCAACAAAAACTCGAACAACGCATCATTTTTTCCATCGTTTTATATCATCGGAACATTTTTCCTTTGATATAAAAAAGTTCGCCTTTGCCAATCGGTCATGGCAAAGACGAACTCACAAAATTTTGTGTCACATATAATTTCTCAACGAATGAAATTGGTCCAGATCCTCTGTTCGTTTTCGGGAAAGGGAACTCCGGCATTTTTACCAGCCTCGATACACTTGAGCATCCATGCCATCGTTCGCCCCAATACGCGCATAGTCTGCATTCCTTCTAAATCCTGTCGCGCCTGACCGGCATCA